>NZ_VWWG01000061.1:0-38770 GCF_011753085.1 Burkholderia sp. Tr-862 | reverse complement strand
GTAGCCGACGAACGCATGCCACAGATAACCGGCGAGCGTATTTCGGCGCACCGCGTATTCGTCGCGGGCCGCCTGCCATGCGGCCGACGATCTCGTGCTGGCCGCGCGCGCAGGCGTGGATTTCGTCACGCTGTCGCCCGTGTTACCGACGCTCAGCCATCCCGGCGCGCCGGCGCTCGGCTGGACGCGGTTCGCGGCATTGGCCGCGCAGGCCGTGATGCCGGTCTACGCGCTCGGCGGCATGACGCGCGCGCATCTCGACGACGCGCGCCGCCACGGCGCGTATGGCGTCGCGGGCATTCGAAGTTTCTGGTGAGTGCGGCCGGGCGCGCCAGCGCCCGACCTTCCGAGCGTTACGCGTTCAGATCGGCGCGCATTCCGCGCCATGTGCTGTCGTCGATCCGGCGCACGTCGTGCGTGAGCGCGTATTGGTTGACGTCCCCCGTCAGCCATGCGACGAGCGAATACGGCGGCAAATCCCCCTCGTCGATCCGGTCGCGTGCGCGTGCCGGCGTCTCGAACACGACCTGCCCTCTCGGCGCATCGAACGGCAGCGCGTCGGGCGACAGGTTCAGCGCGATGGTCAGCGTCTCGTCATCGGCGAGCCGCCACGACGCCACCAGCGCATCGGCATCGCCGTCACCGTCCGCCTTCAACGTATGCGCGTCCCGAGGCCGGCAATCGGCCAGCCGCGGCGCAATCAGCTTCGCGCGCACCGCGAGCGCCGACTGCACGAAATGCGCACGATCGGCATCGCGCGCGGTTTCGTCGAAGATCAGCGGGATCTGCGGCGTCAGCAGCGACAGCGCGAGCGCGGCGAGACCCGGCGTCTCGAGGTCGCCATGCTCGCTCTCGCGCCATACGCCGTCGGACAGCACCAGCGACGTCAGCGCCAGCCCTTCGGCGCAGGGGCCGTCGCCGGATGCGGCCGGCTGGAACGCCGCGCCGGCTGCGGTCAATGCACGGGCCAGCGTATGGATCGACTGGTGTGCCGAAATCCCTTCGTGAGCGGTCGCGCCGCGGTCCGTCAACCGATGCAGCGCGCGTTCGCCGCAACCGTTCCACTGGGCATCGAAATGGGTATCGGCCAGATGCACCGGATGACGCTCGCTGCCGAGCACGAGGTGGATCAGCCGGTCGGCCGGCACGGCCGCGCGCACGCGGTCGGCGATCTCGCGCAGCCACGACGTGCCGATCCGGTCGGCCTCGCGCAGCCGCAGCCCGTCGCAACGGTATTCGTTGATCCAGTACACCGCGTTGTCGCAGAAGAAGTCGCAGACTTCCGGATGATCGAGCGCGAGCGGCGGCGCCTGCAGCGGATCGTCGCGCGTATGGAAGAACGGCGCCGCGTAATGGCGCAGCGCGTCGGTGCCGCTGCCGAAGCGCGCGTAATCGAGCTCCAGCAGCACCGCGAGACCGTAGCCGTGCGCGTCGTCGATCAGCGCCTTCAGCGCGTCGGGGCCGCCCTCGGCCGCGAGCGGCGCGAACGGCAGGCTGTCGTGCGGCGACGCGAGCAACTCCAGCGCGGTCACGCCGAGACGCGCGAGCTGCGGCAGCCGGCGGCGCACGCCGTCGAAGCCGCCCACCGCGTGCGGACGAATCGCGTACAGCGCGATGTCTTCCCACGGACGTCCGCGCCAGAACGTGTTGCGCCACGTGAACGCGCGCGGATCGATGACCTCGCTCGGGCCGTTGAGCCCGTCGGGTTGCGAACGCGATGCGGGATCGGGAATCGACACGACATCGTCGAGCCGATAACGATAACGCGCGCCCGCACCGCATTCGACGAACGCTTCGAACCAGTTCCGACCGGCGGCCGTCATCGGGACGAGCGTCGTGCCGTTGCCGGTATCGAGTTCGAGTTGAACGTGCATGCTGGTCGGCGCCCACACGCGGAAATGCGTGCGCTGCGACGTGCCGAGCGCGCCGCACGGCTGCGCGCCGGACGGCAGGCAGTGAATGTAGTGCTGCGCATACGGATCGTGCGAACAATCTGACATCATGCGCTCCTCATGCGTGCCGAGCGGCATGGCCGCGCGAACACGGCGCGGCGCAGCGGGGCCCGGCATGCGACGGCCAGGCAGGGGGGAAGAAAAGTATGCGCCGGTTTCAGGTTCGAAACGCATGGAATCCTCACATTTTTAAATGCGAATCGACCCCGACAACGTTTGCGCGCGAGGCGCGCCGAGTCGGGTAGTCCGCATACCGGAATGGCCGCTCGCCTTGTTGCGCCGCCGACCGCCACTTACGCTCGGTGCGGTGCGCGTGGACACCCCGTCCGCGCCCGAACCCGAGGCATCCGCCATGTCACTCCCCGCCAGCGCCGCGAAGTTCGATCCGGCACGCGCGCACGAATACGGCGAACAATCTCGCATCGCGCTCGCCGGCTATGACGCATGCCACGAACTCGCCGCGTGCATGCTCGCTTCGTCGATCGGCGCGGCCGATGCGCGGATCCTCGTCGTGGGTGCAGGCGGCACGGGGCAGGAAATCTGCGTGCCCGCCGCGCTCGAACCGGGCTGGCGGTTCACGGCCGTCGACCCGTCCGCGCCGATGCTCGCGCTCGCGCGCGCCAACGTCGAAGCGGCGGGTTTCGCCGGCCGCACGCACTTCATCGAGGCCGGCATCGATGCGCTGCCCGTCGCGCCGGCCTTCGACGGCGCGACGCTGATCGGCGTGCTGCATCACGTCCCTGGCGACACGGCGAAGGCCGCGCTGCTGGACGCGATCGCGCGCCGAATGAAGCCCGGCGCACCGCTCGTGATCGCGGGCAACCATCGCCGCTACGCGGACCACCCTCGGCTGCTCGATGCGTGGCAGCAGCGCTGGCGCATGAAGGGCGCGACGCCCGACGCCGTGCGTGCGCAGCTGGCGAAAATCCTGCAAGGCGCCGATCCGCCGGCTTCCGAGGAAGCCGTGTTCGAACTGCTGCACGACGCGGGTTTCGATGCGCCGCTGCGCTTTTTCTCGAGCCTGTTCTGGGGCGCATGGATCGCGCTGCGGCGCGCCGCGTGACGGGGCGCAACGACAAGTGACGGGCGTCACGCAAGGCACCGGACCATTGCGAAGCCGTCGCGCGGCCGCCCGGCCTGCGCGGCGTCACCCGCGCTCGGTATGATGTGGTTCCCGCCCCTCTTCCGGCCTCGACATGCTGACCGTCCACCACCTGAACAACTCGCGTTCACAGCGCGTGCTCTGGCTGCTCGAAGAACTGGATTTGCCGTACGAGATCGTGCGCTACGAGCGCGATCCGAAAACGATGCTCGCGCCGCCCGCGCTGCGCGCGATCCATCCGCTCGGTAAGTCGCCCGTCGTCACCGACGATGGCCGCACGATCGCCGAATCAGGCGCGATCATCGAGTACCTGGTCGAACGCCACGGCAACGGCCGCCTCGCGCCGTCGAGCGGCACGCCCGAGCGGCACGACTACACGTACTGGCTGCACTACGCGGAAGGGTCGGCGATGCCGCCGCTGCTGCTGAAGCTCGTCGCGTTGCGCATCGCGCATGCGCCGATGCCGTTCTTCGCGCGGCCGATCGCCCGCAAGATCGCCGCGACGCTGCAATCGGGCTTCGTCGATCCGCAGATCGCGCTGCATCTCGGTCATATCGAGGACGCTTTGAAGCGCACGGGCTGGTTCGTCGGCGACAGCTTCAGCGCGGCCGACATCCAGATGAGCTTCCCGCTCGAGGCCGCGATGGCGCGCGGCGACGGCGGCAGGTATCCGTCGATCGCACGCTTTCTCGAAACGATCCATGCGCGGCCCGCCTACCGCCGCGCGCTCGAGCGCGGCGGTCCGTACGAACTGCTCAAGTAACCCGCGTCAGCTCAGCAACCCCGCCGCGACGTTGATCGACAGCCCGAGCACGGCCATGTTGAAGTAGAACGACAGGATCGACTGCGCGAGCACCGCGCGGCGCGCGGCGCGGTTCGCGAGCGACACGTCGGCCGTCTGCGACGCGACCGCGATCGTGAACGAGAAATACAGGAAATCCCAGTAGTCGGGCTCGGGATTGCGGTCCGGAAAGCGCAGCGAGCGATCGCCGGTCGGCGAGCCGTAATAGAGCCGCGCGTAGTGCAGCGTGAAGATCGTCGGGATCAGAAACCACGCGCCGAACAGCGTCGCGGCCGTAATCGCGTAATGACCGAGCCCCGCGCGAAAGCCGACGCTCTTTGCGGTCGCGAGCTCGATCGCGATCGCGGCGACGCTCGCGACCGTCGCGAGGCAGATGACGGTCAGCACGGTCGTCGCGTTCTCGTCCTCGCGGATCGCGACTTCGCGCACCTTGTGATGATGCGCGGTGACCATGCGCACCCACATCAGCACGAGATACAGCCAGACCGTGCAATCCCAGCCGATCAGCACACGCGCGGTCGGCCGCAACTGGAGCGGCAGCAGCACCGCGCACAGCACGCCCGCGACGAAGGCGGCGACCATGCGCGGCCGGTTGCGTAATACCTGCGGATAAAGCGTCATCGTGTGATTCCGAAAGCGGTTGGAAAGGTCCGGCCGGCGCGCGAACGGCCCGCTGCGCCACGCCGGCGGCTACCGCCCCGATTATCACCATTCCGACATGTCGTTGCGATGGGCGTGAACGCCTAAGATATCGGGATGACACCCGCCCTCTGCCACCATCCCGCGAACGCGGCCGGCCGCGACTTCGTCGTCGGCGATCTGCATGGCTGCGTGGATGTGCTGCGCGCGCTGCTGCACGACATCGGCTTCGATCCGGCGTGCGACCGGCTGTTCTCGGTCGGCGATCTCGTCGACCGCGGCCCCGCGTCCGAAACCGCCCTCACGCTGCTCGACCGCCCGTGGTGCTACGTGGTGCGCGGCAATCACGAAGAAGTGCTGAGCCTCGTGTCGCGCGGCAAGCTGTCGCTCGATGCATGGCGCGGGATCGGCGGCGACTGGGGTGCCGATCTCCCGCCGGAACGGCTGCACGCGCATGCGGCGCGCGTCGACGCGCTGCCGCTCGTGCGCGTGATCGGCGACGGGGCCGCGCGCTTCAACGTGCTGCATGCGGAATTCTTCGGTCCGGACGCCGAACTCGACACCGGCAGCTATTCGCACGACGTGCGCGAGCGGCTGATGTGGGGGCGCGACCTGGTCCAGGGGCTCGCCGACCCGGCCCTGCAGGCCGGCCTGTCATTGACCTGCACCGGTCATACGCCCGTGCGCGCACCACAGCGCATCGGCGCCCAATGGTTCATCGATACCGGCGCTTTCGCGCCGTCCGGACGCCTGACGATCGTCGAACCGCGCACGGGCGACATGTGGTCGCTCACCCAGGCCGACGCGCGCGCACGTCATGCGGGCGAGCTGCCGCTGCCCTAGGCCGGCAACGCCTGGCGGGCCCACGCGAACGCGTTTGCCCGCCCGAGCCTCCCCCCGCTAGCCCACCTGGTTCAACTCGAACACTGCATCGATCGCGGAACCGGTCCAGTTGTATTCGAGATACGCCGCGTGGTGACAGTCGCGCAGCAGCGTCGTGCGAAACGCCGCGAGACATTCGCCGCGCGGGTCGCGTACCGACGGATAGACGATCCCCGCGCCGCCTGCATTGCGCACCGCGCGCCCGAGCGTCTGCCCCGCGCTGTAATCGAGCGGATCGAGCAGCGCCGGGCTGCGCCGCGGCCACGTGCGCACGTCGGCGACCTCGCCCTGCGCGTACACCGTATAGAGCCGCATCTGCTGGCGCATCGGCGGCTCCTTCGTCGCGGCCAGGAACAGCCCGCTGTGATAGCGCGTTTCGGCGATCGCCGTGTCGCGCGACCGCCCGCAGTAGAACACGCCGTAGCTGCCGTCGGAAAAGCGGCTGCCCTGCGGATTCAGGTGCGTGAACGCCGCCATGATCGGCCCCCAGCCCTGGCCGTAGCGACGCTCGGCCGGCGGCACGAGTTCGAGCGTGCCGACTTCGTGGCGAATGCGGTCGTTGGTCAGCGATTCGAGCGCATAGAGCGCGTCGAAATCCTCCGCGGACGCGACGCGGTCGAACAGGTTGATGGCTGGAAAACGGGTGGGAATCACGCGATAGGCAGGCGCCCAGTCGACGACGGTCGTGGGCCAGTGTTGCGCTTCGATCGGCATCGTCACGCCCAGCCACCTCGCATCGCGTCGAGATATTGCCGGACGGCGACCAGATCGCCGACGTTGCCGGCGAGCATCCGGTCGAGCGCGCGCTTGCCGCCGAATGGCGCTGCGTCGTTGGGCCGCTTGACCCAGGTATCGGCCGCGGCCGGCTGCGGCAGCAGGATCTGCAGCGCCTTGTAGATGCCGAGCAGCAGCGATAGCCGCTCGAGCGTATCGCGCGGCAGGCGCGCCGATTCCGGCGCTGCCTTCCACTTGAAGAACGTCGAACGGCCGGGCGACCCGAGCAGCACGATCTGTTCGTCGATCGTCAGCTCCCAGTCGCGCGCGATGTTGAAGAACGCCCGCAGGCCGGCCGCCGACATCTGCGCGACCGAAGCCTGCCGCGGAGCGGAATACGGATCGAAGGCGGGCTGTGTCATGATCGTTAGTCTCGAAATGAATTCACTAACAAGATTAGTCCATTTCGGTATTTTTGCAAGGGTCGTCCCCCGACATCGGCAACTCCTTCGACAAGGTGATATTTTTTGTCCATTCTGGACGCTTATTTTATTTTCTGCGTTAATGGCCGTGCGGACAGCGCATCGCAACACGCTGCCTGTCGGCACCAACCGTGTCGCCCAGAACCGGATAGACCACGCCAAGGAACCATCATGAAGAGACTGATTGCCGCCGTTTCGATCGCCCTGCTCGCGGTATCGGCGGGTCCCGCCGTCGCGAAGGACTGGACCACGCTGCGCTTCGGCACCGACGCCAGCTATGCACCGTTCGAATCGAAGGCGCCCGACGGCAAGCTCGTCGGCTTCGACATCGATCTCGGCAACGAAATCTGCGCGCGGCTGAAAGCGAAGTGCGTGTGGCTGGAGAACGATTTCGACGGCATGATCCCCGCGCTGAAGGCGAAGAAGTTCGACGCGGTGCTGTCGTCGATGTCCATCACGCCGCAGCGCGCGGAGCAGATCGGCTTCACGACGAAGATCTACAACCAGCCGACACGGCTCGTCGTGAAGAAGGGTTCGCCGCTGCTGCCGACGGCCGAATCGCTGAAGGGCAAGTCGATCGGCGTCGAGCAGGGCACGACGCAAGAAGCGTATGCGAAGGCGTACTGGGCGAAGCAAGGCGCGAACGTCGTGTCGTACCAGAATCAGGACGGCGTGTATGCGGACCTCACGTCGGGCCGCCTGGACGCCGCGCTGCAGGACGAGGTGCAGGCCGCGATCGGGTTCCTGAAGTCGCCGCGCGGCGCGGGCTACCAGTTCGTCGGGCCCGAACTCATCGACGAGAAGGTGCTCGGCATCGGCGCCGGCATCGGGCTGCGCAAGGAAGACACGGACCTGAAGTCGAAGATCGACCGCGCGATCCTCGACATGGTCAAGGACGGCACCTACAAGCGGCTCGCGTCAAAGTACTTCGACTTCGATATCTACGGCAGCTGAAGCGGCGTCGCGCGCGACGGGTGCGATGCCCATCGCGCGCGGCCCAACCGCCCTCCCCAACCGCCGGACGGCAACGCCTCCCTGACGTTTGCCGTTGCGCCGGTTTCATCAACCTTGTCTTACCGCCCCATGCCGCACCGCCTGCTGCCGCACTTCATTCGGATTGCAAACCGATGACTTGCGCGGGCGATGGCTCGCGTGCGACGTCAATACGCGAAGAGCGGGCGCAGCCGCACCGGCGCGCGGGTGCACATACCCTGGCGGATCCGGTTGGCCTGCGAAAAAGTGCCGGCCCGGCGCGGATGACCGGGTATCAGCCGGATCCGCCTCGCACCGGGCGCGCTGAGGTGGCCTGTCGACGCATGCCGGCCGGCAGCAAGATGCGCGGACGACCCGCGATGGGTCGAATCATTGCGTTCGCGGCTTGCCGGCCGCGTCGTTTGGCGATCGTTCATCATTTTTCTACCCCGTATTCGAGCCGTTGCTTGTGCCGGCAACCGGACATCGCCGGTGCTCCGACGATCAGACGACGACGGCCCGTGCCGGTCGGAACCGGGCAGTGCTGCCCGTCCCGCCGGTCATCCCCGCGGACCGCGTCCTTGCCGGCTCTTGCAGGGTTCGCTGCCGAACCGGCCGGACGCCACGTCGTCGTCTCTCGCACCTCAATCTGCGCAAGGAGCGGGCCAGCTTCGGATGAAGCCGGCTGCACAAGGCTTTCGTCGGACAAGCCCGCGGCTGGATCGGGCGGGACATGCAGGAAGTTGCGAAACTGAAACATGTCGCGCGCGGGCGGCCGCGGCCGCGCGGCGGGAACGCCTTGCCGGACAAGGCGCGCGGACGATCCGGAAAGTTTTCCCGGCGCGCTCGGCATGCCGCCGCCCGCGTTTGCCGGGTCTATTCGCACGGCTGCCGACGGGAAACGTTTCACGCCCTTTACATGCCGCCGGACGCGCGCACGGGCCAGCCGGGAAGGTTTCCCTGCCGCCGTTCAGCCGACGCGCTGGTGGTCGGCGTCGCCGGGCGGCGAACCGTCCTTCCCGCCGTTGTCGCCGTTGTTGTCGTGGTCGTTGAGCCCGTGCTCGATCATCATCCGGTAGAGCGTCACGCGCGAGATGCCGAGTTCGGCGGCCGCCTTGTTGATCCGGTGATCGTTGCGCAGCAGCGCGTTCTCGATCGCGGTGCGCTCGGCGAGCGAACGCGCCTGTTCGAGCGTCACGGGCTCCGTTTCGCCCGGCGTCTCGAGCCCGAGATCGTTCGGCGTCAGCAGCCGGCTCTCGGCCATCACGATCGCGCGGCGCACCCGGTTGATCAGCTCGCGCACGTTGCCGGGCCACTCGTAGCGGCGCATCGCGTCGAGCGCGGCCGACGTGAAGCCGCTGATCTTGCGGCCGCTGTCCGCCTTGTATTTCTGCAGCACGTAATGCGCGAGGATGTCGATGTCCTTGCCGCGCGCGCGCAGCGGCGGCTCGTGAATGCGCAGCACACAGAGCCGGTGATAGAGGTCCGCGCGAAAGCGTGCGGCTTCGACCGCGCCGTCGAGATCCACGTGCGTCGCCGAGATGATCCGCACATCGACCGGAATCGATTCCTGGCCGCCGAGCCGCTCGATCTTCCCTTCCTGCAGGAAGCGCAGCAGGCTCGCCTGGCTTTCGACCGGCATGTCGCCGATTTCGTCGAGAAACAGCGTGCCGCCGTTCGCGGATTCGATCCGGCCCGCGCGCCGCTGGTTCGCGCCGGTGAATGCGCCGCGCTCGTAGCCGAACAGTTCCGACTGCAGCAGGTGATGCGGAATCGCGCCGCAGTTGATCGCGACGAACGGGCCCTTGCCGCGCGCCGAGCGCTCGTGGATCGCGAGCGCCGTCAGCTCCTTGCCGGTGCCCGACTCGCCGGAGATGAACACGCTCGCGTCGGTTTTCGCGACCTTGCGAATCGTGCTGAACAGCTGCTGCATCGCTTCGCAGTTGCCGATCATCCCGTGCTCGCCGATCGACGCCGCGTAGGCCGCGCCGTCGACGCGATCGAGCGCGGCCATCCCGCGTGCATGGCCGAGCACGTGCGAAATCCATTCGTGCGGCAACGGCAGTGTCACGTAATCGAAACAGTAGCTGCGGATCAGTTCGCGCACGGCAGGGCTGATCGTGACACCGGCCTGCGCGACGGAAATCCAGCCGATCGCCGCCTGGCTCAGGCACGCCTTCAGCGCGGGATAGTCGCGCGACGTGAAGCCCGAGAAATCGACGAGCCCGGCGGCGACGTTCACGCCGGATGTCATGTTCTGCGCGGCGCCGGCCGTCTTCGCGACCGAGATATCCCAGCCGAGCCCGCGCAGTTGCGCCAGCAACGGCTCATCCGGCGAACGCATGATCACGAATAGCTTGCGTCCGGCCTCGGGGGCGGTAACGGATACGAGCGGCATCTCGGGCGCCGCCGTCCCGTTTGCGTCGGGTGACCTTGCAACCATCGTTATTCCCCGCTTGGCGTTGGTATCGTGCGCCGGCTCACTGCGCGTACGAAGGACCTCGATCGAACCGACATATTGGCCGTATTTCCGTACGAATAAAATCCCCCCGGGCAATAATCGTGCGCCGAACGAATCCTTTCATGAACGGTATATCGATGCCGCCGACGCGCGGCTAGATGGGTGTTTTCCCGGTGGCGCGGCGGGCGCGAACGAAGGCCGCGTGGATGGCGAACGCGCGAAACCGCGCCGGTGCTGGCGCGCCGGGTCGGCATGCGATGCTCGGGCATGCGGAATCGGACCGGCCGCATGCGCCGGCTTGGCTGGTCGGCCGTCCCGGCGCACGCGCGCGCAATCGTTTCCGCTTGATGCCGGTCAATCGTCAATTAAACGGGGTTGATGCACGAACGCAACACGCGCCGCATCGCGCGGCGGGCGGTTCAGCGCCCCGATGCGAGCGGTACGGGCGCGTGGGCGCGGCCGCGGCCGGCCGCTGCGTCAGCGTGTTCGCCGTACGCGGCGACGAGCCCGTCGACGCGCAGGAGATGATGGCGGTTGTCGTGGTCCCACGGATGGAAGCCGGGCCGCAAAAAGCTCAGCCACTCCCCCGCGATGCGAGGGAACAGCCCGCGGCGCGGCCCGTACAGGAATGCGATCATGCGCAGCATGCCGCGCACGCGATGCCTGATGTCGCGATCGCGCGACAACAGCGTCACGTGGATCAGGAACACGGTCGGCCAGAACGTCAGCGTCGTCAGCAGGTACACGCCGACGCGAATCAGGTAGCGGCGCAGGCCCGGCTTCATCACCGCGTTCCACACGTCGTAGGACACGGCCTTGTGCTCGGTTTCCTCCAGCGCATGCCATACCCACATCTGCCGGTAGCCTTCGACCGAGCCGGCGAGACGCGTCGGGTCGCGCAGGATCCAGTCCGCGAGCATCGCCGTGTAGTGCTCCGCCGCCACCGTATGCGCGAGCTGCACCGAATGGGGCAACACGCGCTTCGCGAAGCCGAGCACCGTCCACACGCGTTTGTCGAGCTTGCGCGCGGGCAGCCGGTTCGCCTGCATCAACTCGTTGTATTCGACGTGCTCGCGCGTATGCATCGCCTCCTGGCCGATGAAACCGAGCACCTGGCGCTTCAGCACGGGATCGTCGATCCGGTCGCGATAGTTGCGCACCGAATCCATGAAAAAGCGTTCGCCGGCCGGAAACAGCAGCGACAGCGCATTGAAGAAGTGGGTCACGTGCGGGCCGAGCCCGTGCCAGTCCTTCGCGCGTTCGACCGGCAGGTCGAAGCGCAGGTCGCGGCGCACCGGCATCACCTCGGCTGCGGTGGCGGAAGCGGCTGACTTCATGTTCGTGGTTCTCCTTGTTTTCGGGCGGCCCGCCAGCCATTGCGGCCTTGCCGGCGCGGGCCCCGGCGGCGCATCGCGCAACGCCGAAATCTTGACATCGATAACTGTAAAGATAGGCTCCGGGCGACGCCGCGCGCAAGCCGCGCGGTAGACGCGCGCTTCCAAACAACGGGCGCTCGGCGGCGCGAAAAAAACGACGTTCGAACGGCGTTTGCGCGTGCGGCGATTCGAACGCGCACAGCGGCGCGCGACCGGCAAGCGGGCGCTCAATGCGCGAACCGTAATCGGCTTGAAAGCGCCGTGCGACGGGCGTCTCGCGCGAAGGGTCGGTGGTGTTCAACGCGACGCCGAGCGGCCGGGTCGCACCGATTCATACGCGCGCACCGCTCGCGCGGTACGACCGCGTGGATCCGGTTCGGGAAAAAATTCAAACGCGCGTTCCATTCGCGTTTCGCGCGAGAGGCGTGGCCGCTCTCCTAACGACCCGCGATCGACGCGCGGCCGTACCTTCGCCATGCAGGGCGGCCCGCTGCGCGCTCGCCTACAATAGCGGTTTTACCCAACCCCTTTCAGGAGAAGTCATGTCTGTCACCACGACCGCATCGGGCCTCAAAATCGAAGAGTTGACCGAAGGCACCGGCGCGGAAGCGCAAGCCGGCCAGACCGTCAGCGTCCACTACACGGGCTGGCTGACCGACGGTCAGAAATTCGACTCGAGCAAGGACCGCAACGACCCGTTCGCGTTCGTGCTCGGCGGCGGCATGGTCATCAAGGGCTGGGACGAAGGCGTGCAGGGCATGAAGGTCGGCGGCGTGCGTCGCCTGACGATCCCGCCGCAACTCGCCTACGGCCCGCGCGGCGCAGGCGGCGTGATCCCGCCGAACGCGACGCTCGTGTTCGAAGTCGAACTGCTCGACGTCTGACGAAGACGCCGGCCGGCTCCCTCCGATGGAACGCATTCCGTCACCCGCCATCGCGCTGCGCCGTTACGACACGTGCGAAGCGTCCGACGTGCACGACTTTCACCAGGTCGTGCTCGGCATCGACGGCGCGATGGTGATGGCGGTGGACGGCGTCGGCCAGCGCATCGACCGGCACGCGGCCTGGCTGATTCCGGCCGGCGCGCGCCATGATTACGCGGGCCTCGGCGACAATCGCCAGCTCGTGCTCGACCTGCCCGCCGCGTCGCTCGCGGTGCCGCAGCGGCTGTTCGACAGCGCGCGTGCGGTATCGATCGACCCGGCGCTGACGTCGCTCGTCGCGCAGGTCGCGGCGGCCGCCGCGCAACTCGACGGGCCGGCCGGCGACGCGCGGCACGCGCATCGCTTCCAGTGGCAGGCCGCCGCGCGCCTGTGCGACGCGCTGCTCGGCGACACCGGCCTCGCCGCGCCCGCGGCGGGCCTCGATTTCGCGCGCATCGACCGCTGGCTGCGCGCCCGGCTCGCGGAGCCGCTGCGCATCGCCGATCTCGCCGCGCACTGCGGCTACGGCATGCGCCGGTTTCATCAATTGTTCGTCGAAGCGTTCGGCGAAACCCCGCATCGTTACCTGCAGCGGCTGCGGCTCGACGCCGCCGTCGTGCTGCTCGCCGACGGCCGCCATCCGCTCGTCGACATCGCAGGCATGGTCGGCTTCGCCGACCAGAGCACCTTCACGCACGCGTTCACGAAGCGCTTCGGCGTCGCGCCGGGGCGCTGGCGCGACGAACGTCACTGAGCGACTCCGCCGGACGATCCCTGCCTGCACTAACGCGGTCGCATAGTGCGGCAAGCCGCCCCTTTCCCACGCGCAAATCGATCGCATTGCATCGCAGCCGGCGAGGGTATCGACGCTTCACGCGTTCCTGAAACGTCGCCCGTGCGCCGATGCTCGCGGGCGCACGGATCGCTGCATTTCATCGATGCGTCGACGCCGCTGCGGCTGCTGCTCGCGTCGGTCGGCGCTGCGGGTCGCGGCTGCGGTGCTCGCGACGCTGGTCAGGCCGGATGCGCACCGCGGTGCATCGGCCGCGCGTTCGGCGGCGGCGTCCGTCGATTGAACGGTACGACCGGCCTTCATCCCCGCGTCCCGCCCTCCTCGTCACCCACCTTTCGCACGACCGTCTCCGCCGCCTTCAGCGGCCGGCCGTCGTCGTGCCGCAGCGCGAGCTTGCGGATCGCGCGGCCCGTCTTGCGCTCGATCAGCACCGAATGCGGCTCGCCGCGCGCGAACAGGTTCGCCTCGCCCCACTGCCGCAGCATCACGATCACCGGAAACAGCCCTTCGCCCTTCTTCGTCAACGCGTATTCCTGATACGCGCTGCCGTCCGACGCGGGCACGACTTCGAACACGCCGGCCTCCACCAGCATCCTGAGCCGGTCCGACAGGATGTTGCTCGCAACGCCGAGGCTCGCGCGGAAATCGCCGAACCGGCGCACGCCGTCGAACGCGTCGCGCACGATCAGCAACGCCCACCGATCGCCGACGATATCGGTCGCCCGCGCCACCGGGCACGGCGAATCCGCAAGACTTTTCTGCCTGGCCATATTGCTCCCCACTGTCGCGCCGGCCGCCTTCCCGGGCCGCCGGCCATCCGTGCGCGGGCACGTCGCCCGCCGCCTCATGAAGTTGCATTTTAAAACTACTTTTCCTACACTCATACCAGTTTCAAATTGCAACTACTTGAGTGAGGCAACCGATGGAATCGCCTTGTCGTTCAGGAACCGTCGCGTCGAATGCGGCATCACGTGCCGCTCGCCCGGCCGATGACGCACGCGTGTCCACGGCGCGCGTCGCGCTGCTGGCCGTGTGCTGCGCCGCGAGCGTCGCGAACGTGTACTACGCGCAACCGCTGCTCGATTCGATCGCCCGCGACTTCGGCGTATCGCAGGCGGCGGTCGGCGGCGTGATCACCGCGACGCAGCTCGGCTGCGCGCTCGCGCTGCTGTTCGTCGTGCCGCTCGGCGACCTGCTGAACCGCAAGCGCCTGATCACCGTTCAGCTTCTGCTGCTGACGGCGGCGTGCATCGGCGTGGCCGCATCGTCGACGCGCATCGCGTTGCTCGCGGGCATGGTCGCGGTCGGGCTGCTCGGCACCGCGATGACGCAAGGGCTGATCGCCTGCTCGGCCGCGCTTGCGGGTGCCGGCGAGCGCGGCCGCGTGGTCGGCGCGGCACAGGGCGGCGTCGTGATCGGCCTGCTGGCCGCGCGCTCGCTCGCGGGTGTCGTCACGGATATCGCCGGCTGGCGTGCGGTTTATCTGGTGTCGGGCGCGCTCGCGATCGCGATGCTCGTCGCGCTGGCGCGGCTGTTGCCCGATGCCGATGCGCCGCGCGAACGCATCGGC
This sequence comes from Burkholderia sp. Tr-862, assembly GCF_011753085.1. Classification (NCBI taxonomy): domain Bacteria; kingdom Pseudomonadati; phylum Pseudomonadota; class Betaproteobacteria; order Burkholderiales; family Burkholderiaceae; genus Burkholderia; species Burkholderia sp. Tr-862. The sequence continues at coordinate 24,102 of NZ_VWWG01000061.1, read as the reverse complement.
TACGCGGCGCTGCTCGGGTCGATGGCCACGCTGCTGCGCACCGAGCGCGTGCTGCGCGTGCGCGGGGCGATCGCGCTGCTGATGTTCGCGGCGTTCAGCATCTTCTGGAGCGCGCTCGTCCTGCCGTTGAGCACGCCGCCGCATGCGATGTCGCATACGCAGATCGGCGCCTTCGGGCTCGTCGGCGCACTGGGCGCGGCCGCCGCTGCACGCGCGGGCCGGCTCGCGGATCGCGGGCTCGGCGAAGCGACGACCGGCGCCGCGCTGGCGCTGCTCGCGTTCTCGTGGCTGCCGCTCGCGTTCGCCGGCACGTCGATCGCGCTGCTGGTCGTCGGCATCGTGCTGCTCGACGTCGGCGGGCAGGCCGTCCATGTCGTGAACCAGAGCCTGATCCTCGGCGCGCGGCCCGACGCGCATGCCCGCCTCGTCGGCTGCTACATGCTGTTCTATTCGGTCGGCAGCGGGCTCGGCGCGATTGCGTCGACGATGATGTATGCGTACGCCGGTTGGATCGGCGTCTGCGGGCTCGGCGCGGCGGTCAGCGTCGTCGCGTTCGCCGTTTGGGCCGTGACGCTCAGGCGCGCATGACGCTGTCGAAAACGGCGTGCGAATCACGGCGAGTGCGGCAGCGGACGACAAAAAGCCGGCTCGCCCGAATCGGGCGAGCCGGCTTGGGTGTCCGGCTTGGGTGTCCGGCTTGGGTGTCCGGCTTGGGTGTCCGGCTTGGGTGTCCGGCTTGGGTGTCCGGCTTGGGTGTCCGGCTTGGGTGTCCGGCTCGGGTGTCCGGTTGGGGTGTCCGGCATGGGCGCCCGGCTCGCGAACCGGACGCATGCGCGTGCGCCGCTCGGCATCCGGCGGCGGCGCGCCGCGCTCGCTTATCCCGCCGCCTGGATCGCCTCCTCGTACACGCCGGCGACGCGCCGCGCGATCACCGCGTTGTCGAAGTGTTCGCGTGCATAGCGCTTGCACGCGGCTTCGTCCGGCAGCGTGATCGCGCCCGACAGCGCCGCGCCGAGCCCTTCCGCGATCGCATCCGCGCCGGTCGACGGCAGCACGAGATCGTCGGACAGCCCGGCGACCGCCTCGGGCAACCCGCCAACCGGCGTGACCAGCACGGGCGTGCCGGACGCGAGCGATTCGACGGTGATCAGCCCGAAGCCTTCGAGCGCGACCGTCGGCACGACGCTGACCGTTGCCGCGCGGTACAGCGCCGCGAGATGGTTGTCGGGCACGAAGCCGAGCAGCTTCACATTGTCCTGCAGCCCCGCCGCATCGATGCGCTGCTGCAATTCCTCGCCGATCTTGCCCTTGCCGGCGATCAGCAGCAGCACGTCAGGGTGCCGTTGCTTGACGAGGCCGATCGCGTCGATCAGATCCTCCAGCCCCATGCGCCGCACGAGCCGGCGCACGGCCAGCACGATCGGCCGGTCCTGCGGCAGTTGCAGTTTGTGCCGCGCCTCGCTGGGCGTGAGTGGCGTGTCGAACTGCGCGGTATCGACACAGCCGGGAATCACGCGCACGCGCGACGGTTCGATCCCGTAGCGGTTCGTCAGGATCTGGCCGAATGCCTGCGACAGCACGATCAACCGCGACGAGCGCGTATAGACGGCCTGTTCGAGATAACGCTTCGCGCGCTGCCCGAGCGACGCGGCGCCCTCGACCTGGCTTTCGTCGGCCCACGGCCCCTGGAAGTGCGACACCTGCGGAATCCCGCGCGTCACGTCGAGGCCCGGGAACGTGTACAGCGCGAAGTGCGACGAAATCACGTCCGGCCGCTCGCTGCGAATCTCGTCGCGCAACGCGCGGCGCGCGGCGAGCATGCGGCGCGCGAGCGGCTGCGACGCGGGCCCGAAGCCCTGGATCGCGCCGCCCGTGTCGTCGGCGACCTTCGGCGAGCCGGCGACGAGCCCGCGCACCTCGACGCCCGCACCGGGCAGCGCGCCGACGAGCGAGTAGTACATCCGGTCGAGGCCGCCCGCACGTTCGGGGAACCAGTGCATGCCGATCTGCAACGATTTGATCGGCCGGGAAGATTGGGACATCACGATTGCTCCTGCGTCACCGCATGCTCGACCCGCTCGAAGGCGGACGGCTGCGTGGGTTGGCCGATGCGCCGGTAGAGCGCGACGTACTGGGCGCCCATATGGGCCCAGCCGAAACGGGTCATCAATTCGCGGGCCGCGTCGCCCATCGCGCGGCAGGTGTCGCGCGACGCGGCGAGCGAACCGATCGCCTGCGCGAGCGCCGCCGGATCGTCCGGATCCTCGAGCACGATCCCGCACTCGCGCGTGATGATTTCCGCGCCGCCCGCCGTTCGTGCGGTGACGACCGGCAGCCCGGCCGCCATCGCCTCCAGCAGCGACAGGCTCATCGCCTCGTAGCGCGACGGAAACACGTACGCGTCGACCGAACTCATCAGCGTCGGCATGTTCTTCACGAGACCGAGGAAGTGCACGCGCGAGTCGATGCCGAGCGCGCGCGCCTCGTCCGGATACGGACTGCCGGGCAGATAGCCGGCCACCGCGAGATGGACGTTGGCCGGCAGCTTCGTCAGCGCCTTCAGCACGGTGCCGAGGTTCTTGCGCGGCGTGCGCAGGTCGCCGACGAACAGCAGCAGGAACGCGTCGTCCGGCAGCTTGAACGCCGCGCGATCGGCCTGCGCGCCCGCGAATGCACTGCCGTCGACGCCGTTGTAGATCACGCTGATCTTGCGGCTGTCGATGCCGAGCCCGGCGATCTCGTCGGCCACCTTCTGCGACACGGCCGTGATCGCGCGCGAACGCCGGTACGCCCAGCGCTCCAGCGCGGTGTTCACGCGCGTATAGACGTACTGGTAGGCCGACCACATGCCCTTCGTCAGCCCGAACGGGTAGTACGGGCTCTTGAACCAGCCGCCATGCACGAAGTGCGCGGTATTCACGTCGGCGCGGATCCACGAGATGAAGCCGTTCACGTGCAGCACGTCGTATTCGCCGCGATGCGCGCGCAGCCACCACGCGCTCTTCAGCGCGAACACCTGCTGCTTGACGAGATTCGACGGCCAGAAGCGTCCGACCTTCACCGGCACCCAGCGCACGCGCGGGTCGGCCAGCAGCTCGGGCGCGACATGCGACGCGACCAGCGTGACCTCGTAGTTCTCGGCCAGCGCCGCGCGCGCGATTTCGTAATTGACGCGGCCCTGGCCGTCGTTATGTCGCACGACGTGCGTGACGATCGCGATTCTCAATGGTCGCCTCCCCGTGATTGCGCGGCGGCCAGCAGGCGCTGCCCCTTCTGCCAGTGCGCCGCGGATAGTATTGAAAAAATGGCCGTGAACAGCAGCAGGCCGCCCGTGCCGATCAGCGAGTTCGTGAACACGAGCATCGCGAACACCGACAGGCACAGGCTCAGGCATGCGCCGACAAACTTGTCCTTGCGCAGCTTGAACGCCGCGCGCAGCGTGCGGCCGAGCAGCATCACGACGCCCGCCAGGTACAGCAGCGTGCCGGGCCAGCCGAGCACGAACGGCACGTTCATCACGCCGCTGTCGAAGCTGCCGTACTTGCCGAGTTCGCCGCTGTCGCTCGACAGCTTGGTGGATGCGCCGGTCGCGCCCATCCCTTCGCCGGCGACGTCGGTGAACGCCGTTTGCGCGAAGGTCGCGTAGAACTTGTTGCGGTCGTCGTAGCTGCGGTCGTCCTTCAGGTTCGTGATCGACTGCAGACGCGCGCCGAGCCGGTCGGCCACCGGGCCGACGGTCAGGAGCGGCACGCACAGCCCGACCAGCACGACGCCGCTGATCAGGATCCGCATCCGCACGCGGTTGCTCGACTGCAGGAGCTGGATCGCGAGCGCGATCACCCAGCCGCCCCAGGTCGAGCGCACGAGACACAGCGCGAACGACACGAAGCCGGCAGCGCCCGCGAACCAGCGGACCTTCTGCGGCGCCGCGAACACGAACACCAGCGCGCCCATGATCGCGAACGCGAACGGCCCCGACGAGTTCATCGTGCTGAATACGCGGACGCCGTACGGCACCGGCTCGCCCTGCGAACCCATGTTCGACCCGATCATCCACAGCACGTCCCACTGCGGCATCACGAAGTACTGCACGACCCCGTACACGCCCATCACGGCCGCGCCCCACATGAACGTGGACAGCAGCACGTCGCGGTACTCGGGATAGTCGCGCGAGTTCACCATGATGTGAAAGCCGATCAGCACCGGGTACACCCAGTTCGCGAGGTCGTAGGTCGCGGCCATCACGCCGCTCGACACGATGCCGACCAGATACGCGTACGCCAGCCCGAACAGCATCAGCAGCACGGGAATCCCGCGCCGCTGCGCGAGCACGCGGTAATGCCTGATCAATCCGAACGCGGCGATCATCGTCACCGCGAGCGGCGCGACCTGGATCAGGCTGGTCGGCGTGAACGCACCCTTCGACCAGTCGGCCAGACGCCGCACTTCGGGGCTGAGGAACCATACCCACCACATGAAGCCGACGTAGCGCGCGGGGCTCTTGAAATACAGCCAGATGCCGACCGCGATGGCCAGCACCGGAAACGCGAGCGTCAGCACCTTGCCCTGGTGAATGGCGATCAGCGCGGCGGTAAACGTCCACAGCCCGGCCTGCCCGACCCAGTGCTTCCGCTCGGGTAGCCAGCTGCGGTTGCGCGACGGTTCGCGTTCGGCGGCAATCGTGCTCATCGATCCGCTCTCACCGCGACGAAGGACGCGAATCCGCGAGCGGCATCGCGAGGCCGGCGGCCGCCGGCGTGCGACGCCGGCGCAGCATGTCGCGCGTGATCCGCACGTGCTGCTCGGCGAACGCCTGCGTGGTCAGGTCGCGCTCGCGCAGGCACGCGGCCGCGGCGCGCGCGCAGTCGAGCGCGGCGGCCGGATCGGCCACGCAGCGGTCGGCGGCCTGGCGCATCGCCTGGGCATCGAACGCCTGCACGTAGGCGGCCGTGTCGTGCGGGAAGTAGTCGCTGAGCCCGCCGACGTCGGACACGATCATCGGCTTGCCGACCGCCGCCGCCTCGAGCATCACGGTGATGCCCGATGCGTGGAAGTTCGGCCGCAGCGGCACGACGATCACGTCGGCCCATGCGTACAGCTCGTGCTGCTTCGCGAGGCCCGATGCCGAGCCGATCTTCACGTTCGGCGCATGCCACTCGCGCGGCACGCGGCGGCGCGTCGCGAGCCGCACGTCGTAGCGCTCGTCGCCGCCGAACGCGGCGAGGAAGGTGCGCCAGTCGCGGTCGCGGTCGTTGCCGATCGCGGCGATCCGCAGCGGCCGGTTCGGCTGCCACTGCTGCGGCTCGACCGGCGGGAAATCCTGCGTGTTCAGCCCGTAGTACACGAACTCCGCGTCGCGCCCGAGATAGCGGCGGCACAGCTCGGCGTTGTCGCGGGCGAGTGTCGTCAGCGCGTCGGCACGGGCGAGCAGCTTGCGATACAGCCAGCGGCGCGCGCCGCCGAACGTGTTCCACTTGTCGAACAGCCACACGCTCTGCGCGAGCAGCAGCGGGCGCTTGCCCCGCGCGCCGGCGAGCTTCAGGACCAGCGCCGCGGCGAGGTGCTCCTGCTCGGTGTGCGTCCAGATCACGTCGGTGTCCAGCAGCGCGGCGCGATTGCGCCACGCGTGCACGACGTCGAAGCCGAGCGCCGCCTTCAGCGCACGGCGCGCGAGGCTCGCGACGCGGTTCTCGCGCCGGTCCTGTGAATAGGTCAAGCGGAATTCGTCGGATTCGGCGTGGTGATAGCCGTACAGGCAGCCGATGTCCTCGCCTTTCCGGTAGGTACGCGGATCGGCGCCGTAAAACAGGTGGACGTGAACCTTCGTTGAAGTCATGTCAGCCTCCGCCGTGCCGTGGGATGCCCCGACAGGCAGGCTTCAGGGAAATGAGCGGGTCGTACCATATCAAGCCCTCCGGGGGTGGCCATGCGTCGTGCGCGGCTCGTTCAAGACGTCACCGGCGGCATCGCCGCACGATGGGGGGCAAGGTTGGCGCGGCGCGCGTCGCGTGCGCCGCGGCGCACCGCGCGCCAGTGCTCGCGCACGCGCTCGCGCTGTGCGGTATGCAGCGACAGCAGCACGTGCGCGAAGCCCGGATAGACGCGCGTGCCGACCAGCGTCCACCACCACCACGCGAGCTCGCGCCGCACCGGCGGCAGATGCTCGCGCAGGATCAGGTGCAGGTTGTACGCGCCGTTGCTGATTGCATTCAGCGAGGCGGCATCGCGCCGATCGTCGTCGAAACGCTCGGCCGGGAAATGATCGACCGCGATCGCCGGGTCATAGACGAGCTTCCAGCCTTCGCGTTGCACGTGCATGCTGAATGCCATGTCGTTGTGCACCTGCGCACCCGCGCCGCGCAGCCGCGTGTCGAAGCGCAGCCGCTCGATCGCGGCGCGGCGGTAGCTCATGTTCGCGCCTTTCAGCATGTCGACTTCGCGCGCGCCGCCGACGCCCAGGTGATGGTTGCCGATGATCTTGCCGGACAGCGTGAGCTGGCCGACGAGCTCGCGCGACTCGTCGAGCACGCGGCCTTTCTCGTGCACCCAGTCGCGGCCGCCGACCGCACCGACGCGCGGATCGGCCAGGAACACGGCTTCGATGCGCGCGAGCCAGTCGGCGCGCGGCGCCGCATCGTCGTCGGTGATCGCGACGATGTCGCCGTTCGCCGAGTCGAGCCCCTTGTTCAGCGCGGCGACCTGCCCCGGCACGTCGACCGGCACGATCCGCAGCGGCAGCGCGCCGCCGACCGACGGATCGGCGAGGCGCTCGTGCGTGGCATCGTCCTCCGGGCGCGCGACGACGATCACCTCGTCGGGCAGCCGCTGCTGGCGCTGCAGCGCCAGCAGGCAGCGCGCGAGGTCGGCGGGACGCCGAAAGGTCGGAACGAGCACGGAAATTTTCATCGAGGGTTCTCCAGTCGGCCGGGCCGGTGCGGTGCGCGCCGGCCCGGTTTCGTGCAATGCGGTCAGGCGCTCAGGTATTCGTGGACGGCCGCATAGCCGCGGCCGTAGCCGCGCGCCTTCGGCGGCACACCGTTGAAGATCCCGCCTTCCAGATCGACGCCCGCGGTGCGCAGGCGCTTGATCGCGTCGGCGATCTCGCCTTCGGTATGCATGCCCGAGCGCAGCACCAGGAAGGTCGCGCCGGCCATGCGGCCGATGATGGTCGCGTCGGTCACCGCCAGCACCGGCGGCGAGTCGATCAGCACGATGTCGTAGCGCTTGCCGAGCCCTTCGAGGTATTGCGGCAGACGCGTCGACATCAGCAGCTCCGACGGGTTCGGCGGGCGCGTGCCGGCCGAGATGAACGACAGGCCCTGCACCGGCGTCTCGCGGATCGCGTCCTCGAGCGGCGACTGATCGCTCAGCAGCTCGGACAGGCCCGGCTGCGCGGTGAGGCCGAAGTAGCGGTCGAGCATCCCGCGGCGCATGTCGGCGTCGATCAGCAGCACGCGCTTGCCCGAATGCGCGAGCAGCACCGCGAGGTTGACCGTCAGGAAGCTCTTGCCGATACCCGGCGTCGGGCCGGTCAGCACGATCACGCGGTTCTTCGCGTCCATCATCGCGAACTGCATCGCGGTGCGCAGGCTGCGCATGCTTTCGACGCTCAGATCCTTCGGGCGCAGGCTCGCGAGGATCGGCCGCGCACGGCCGCCGCCCTTCTCGGCCATCGCGTCGAGCTTCACCTGCTCGGCGCTTTGCGGCACCAGCCCGTACAGCGGCAGGTTGAACGTCCGCTCGACGCGGTCCGGATCCTCGATGCCCTGGAACAGGTTGCGGCGCAGGAATACGACGCCGGTGCCGAGGATCAGGCCCAGGAACACCGCGGCCGACAGGATCAGCACCTTCTTCGGCTTGATCGGGTCGCCCGGGCGCAACGCCGAGTCGATGAGGTGGATGTTGCCGCCCGTGCCGGCCTTCTGCACCGACAGTTCCTGCACGCGGTTCAGCAGCAGCACGTAGATGTCCTCGGCGACCTTCGCGTCGCGCTGGAGCTGGACGGCCTTCACTTCGGTCGCCGGCAGGCTGCGGAAGCGGTTGCTGAACTTGTCCTTCTCGCCCTGCAGTTCCGCGAGCTGCTGCTTCGCGGCGATCACCATCGGGTGCGAGTCGGTGAAGCGCTGCGCGAGCGATGCGAGCTGCAGGCGCTGGGCGGCGATCTGCTGCTCGTACTGCACGCTGCCCTGGAGGTAGACCTTCGCCTCGTCACTCGCGTTGATCGAGCCGGACGTGCGCTGATACTGCGTCAGCGCGGCTTCCGCACGCTCGAGGTCGGCCTTCAGGCGCGGTTCCTCGCCCTTCAGGAAGTCGAGCATCTTGGTCGCTTCGGCCTGCTTCGCGACCACGTGCTGGTTCAGGTACGACCGCGCGAGCGCGTTCGCGATCTCGGCCGTCTGGTCCGGATTCTTGCCTTCGAGCGAAATCTGCACGACGCCTGTCTGCTTGCCCTGCTCGCTCACCTGGATGCCCGACTGGAAGCCGGTGATCGCGTCGAGATCGTTGTAGCGGACCACCGTGAACTGCGTGCCCGGACGCGCGACGAGCTTCTGCACGAGCAGCGTGACGCCGCCGCCCTGCTCCGATTCGCCGACCCGGCCCGACAGCAGGCGGCGGCCGTTCTGGTCGACCACCGTGTAGGTGCCGTCCGGGCCGGCCGTCAGCGTCATCTTCTTGCCTTCGAGCTCGGGCACGACGTTGATCGAGTCGATATCGGCGACTTCGCCGCCCCACGCGTACGACCGCAGGCCGAACCACGCGCGCGACGGCTCGCCCGGCGTCGCGATGCGCGCGGCCAGGCTGCCGATCCCCGGCATCGTCTTCGGCACGACCGAGAAGTTCAGCTTGAACTGCTCGACGACCGGCGCGACGACGCCGCGGCTCTTGATGATCTCGATTTCCGCATCGGTCGGCGCCTGCTGCGGGCCGCTGTTGATCGATGCACCCGTCTGCGTCTGCGTGAGCGCCTGCGACGTATTGTCGTTGCCCTCGACCCGCACGTGCACGTCGGCCTGATAGACCGGCTTCGCGACGAAGCAGTACAGGCCGGCGAGCGCGATGACGGTCACCGCGATGCCGAGCAGCAGCCAGATGTCGTCCATGATCACCTGGAGCAACTGGCCGAGGACGACGTCCTCTTCCTCGGTTTTCGCGGTCAGACCCGCGTAGGTGTGTTTCGCTTGCGTGTTCACCATTCGTTCCCGCTTGAGTGGTGCCGGGGGGCAGGTGCCACCCCGGCGGGCTATCAGCGCGTGATTTGCCGCATGTAGAAGATCGTCTGAATCGTCGGCAACACCTGCTGCAGCACACGGTTGAACTGCACCGAGCCGGCCGTGCTGACGTAGACGACGTCGAGCGGCTGGAGCGGGAAGCGGCTCGACAGCATCAGCGCATCCGGCTGCGTCATGTCGAGGCGGTACACTTCCGGCTTCGTCGGGTTGTCACGCATGCCCCGCATCACGTAGATCTTGCGCGGGTTCGCATCGGTGTCGAGGATGCCGCCGCCGGCCGTCAGCGCGTCGGCGATGGTCAGCCTGCCCTTGAGCATCGGCACGGTGACCGGCGTCTTGACCTCGCCCATGATGAACACGCGGCTGTCGCTGCGGTCCGGCACGTTGACGATGTCGCCCGGCTGCAGCATCACGTTCTGCTTCACTTCGCCTCGATCGAGCACGCCGTTCGCGTCGAGCGTGTAGAGCTTGCCGTCGCGCGTCAGGCGCACGCGCTGCAGGTCGGCCTCGTTGGTCGAGCCGCCCGAGCGCGAGATCGCGTCGACCAGCGTCAGCGGCACGTCGCTCACCGCGAGCGGGCCCGGCTGCTTCACCTCGCCCGTCACCTGTACCTTCTGGCTGCGGAACGACAGCACGCGCACGTCGAGCTGCGGATTCTTCACATAGCGCGCGAGGGTGGACGCCATCTGCTCGCGGATCTGCGCGACCGTCTTGCCCGCCACGTGAATGCGGCCGACGAACGGGAAGAAGATCGTGCCGTCGGCGGACACGGTCTGGCCGTACGGATCGGCCTGACCCGGCAGCGCGGTCGTATACGGCTGCTGGAGCGCGCCCGCGACCGTCTGCGTCGTGTTGCCGCCGCTCGAGAACGACTGGCCCTGCGGCGTCGTCAGCTCGGGGTGATCCCACACCGTGACGCCGAGGATGTCCTGCGGGCCGATGCGGTAGACGTACTGCGACGGATCGGTGTAACGGCCCGGCGGCAGCGGGTGCTCGACCTGCTGCTTCTGCAGCTGATCCATCACCAGCTTCGCGTCGATGTAATGAACCGGATAGGTTTCGGCCTGACCTTGCCGGCCTTCGTCCTTCAGGTTCGACGAATCGAGATAGTTGCCGGGCGCGGTCGCGCAGGCCGACAGGAATGTCGTCATCGCGACGGCAAGCGCCAGCGGGCGCATGGGACGTTTCAGCATAGTTTTTGCAGCCATCCTTGAACCAGACGTTCGATCAATGAGTAGCTCTCGCGATAGTCGGCCTCGGGGCCGCCATGCGGATCCGCGATCTCGGCGTCCTCCCACTTTCCAAGCAGGTGAACCTTGCCGCGCGCGAACGGATCGACCGATTCGACGGCCGCGATCTGTCCGCGCTCGCTCACGAGAATCAGGTCGGCGTCGCGCACGAGCCGGCGCGACAGCCGACGCGACCGGTGCGTCGTCGCATCGACGCCGCGCTCGGCGAGCAGTTGCCGCATCACCGGATCGATGCCGTCGCCATCGTTCGCGCGCACGCCCGCGGAGTGGAACGTCGCGCGCGGGCCGCCGCGCGACGCGGTGTGCGACTTGAACAGCATTTCCGCTGCCGGGCTGCGGCAGACGTTCGCGTGACAGACGATCAGGATGTTGCGGAACATGGCGTCTCGATTCGGGTAACGGGGAACGGTGACGCGCGGGTTACGCGTTCGCGCGCGCGGCGCCCGACACGCGGGCGGCGACGGCCTGACGCGAGCCTGGGCGGCCGATCGGGTGGTATTCGATACCCTGCTCGCTCATCGCTTCCGGCTCGTACAGGTTGCGGCCGTCGAAGATCACCGGCGACTTCCACTGCCGGCCGAGCGCGATGAAATCCGGGCTCTTGAACGCCTTCCATTCGGTGACGATCACGAGCGCGTCGGCATCGCGTGCGGCCTGCGCCTCGTCGTCGACGAAGCTGAGGCGTTCGAGCCAGCTCGGGTGATCGGCGAGATCGAGCGCGAGCACGCGGCGCGCTTCCTGCTGCGCGACCGGATCGTAGGCGGCGATGCGCGCACCGCGCGACAGCAGCTCGGCGATCAGCTCGCGGCTCGGCGCTTCGCGCATGTCGTCGGTGTTCGGCTTGAATGCCAGGCCCCAGATCGCGAACGTGCGGCCGGTCAGGTCCTCGCCGAAGCGCGCGACGATCTTGTCGGCGAGCACGCGCTTTTGCGTCGCGTTGACCGACGACACCGCCTTCAGGATCTGCAGCGACTGGCCATGCTCGTCGGCCGTGCGGATCAGCGCCTCGACGTCCTTCGGGAAGCACGAGCCGCCGTAGCCGCAGCCCGCATACAGGAAGTGGTAGCCGATGCGCGGATCGGAGCCGATCCCGCGGCGCACGGCCTCGATGTCCGCGCCGAAGCGGTCGGCCAGGTTCGCGAGCTCGTTCATGAACGAGATGCGCGTCGCGAGCATCGCGTTCGCCGCGTATTTCGTGAATTCGGCCGAGCGCACGTCCATGTACAGCGTGCGTTCGTGGTTGCGGTTGAACGGCGCGTAGAGCTTCTTCATCAATTCGCGCGCGCGCTCGCCCGGCACGTCGTCGTCGCAGCCGATCACGATGCGGTCCGGCCGCGTGAAATCGTCGACCGCCGCGCCTTCCTTCAGGAATTCCGGATTCGACACGACCGAGAACATCTGGTCGTCGCCGCGCTTCGCGAGTTCCTCGGCGACCGCCGCGCGCACGCGCTCGGCCGTGCCGACCGGCACCGTCGACTTGTCGACGATCACCTTGAAGCCCTTCATGTAGCGGCCGATGTTGCGCGCCGCCGCGAGCACGTACTGCAGGTCGGCCGAGCCGTCCTCGTCGGGCGGCGTGCCGACCGCGATGAACTGCACGTCGCCATGCGCGACCGCGGCCTCGATGTCGGTCGAGAAGCGCAGGCGGCCCGCCGCGCGGTTGCGCGCGATGACTTCCTTGAGGCCCGGCTCGTGGATCGGCACGCCGCCGTTGTTCAGGATGTCGATCTTCGCCTGATCGACGTCGAGACAGAACACGTCGTGCCCGATGTCGGCGAGACAGGCGCCGGTGACAAGTCCTACGTAACCGCTGCCGATGATAGTCAGATTCATGATGTGTCGGACCTCGTGACCAATGATTCGAAATTCGTAAAACCGGAACGCCTGCGCGGGCGCTGCGTCAATAAGCGTTGCTGCCGGTGAAGCCTTTCCAGAGCGTCAGCACGACGATCTTGATGTCGAGCCAGAACGACCAGTTCTGCATGTAGTACAGATCGAGCTTCACGCGTCCCATCATCTTCTCGATCTGATCGGTCTCGCCGCGATAGCCGTTGATCTGCGCCCACCCGGTGATGCCCGGCTTGATCCGGTAGCGGAACATGTAGCCCTTCACCAGATCCTTGTAGATGTCGTCGTGCGCGAGCGCATGGGGCCGCGGGCCGACCACCGACATCTCGCCCTTCAGCACGTTGATGAACTGCGGCAGTTCATCGAGGCTCGTGCGGCGCAGGAAACGGCCGACCGGCGTCACGCGCGTGTCGTTCTTCGTCGCCTGCGTGACCTGCCCCGCGACTTCCTGATGCACCTTCATCGAGCGGAACTTGTAGATCTCGAACTCGTGCCCGTCGATGCCCTTGCGTTTCTGGCGGAAGAACACCGGCCCGCGCGACGTCAGCTTGATCAGGCACGCGATCAGCAGCATCAGCGGCGCCAGCGCCGTGAGCGCCGCCAGCGCGAACAGCCGGTCGAACACGAACTTCGGCAGGATCCGCACGTCGGTGATCGGCGACGCCGCGAGGTTGATCGCCGGCACGCCGAGCACCTCGACCACTTCCTGGTTGAAGAACGACAGCGTGCGCACGTCCGGAATGAAGCGGATATTCACGAAGTCGTGGCGGAACACCGTCACGATCTGGTGAATCCGGCGCTCCTCCGTGATCGGCAGCGTGAGCCACAGCTCGCTGATCGCGCGGCTGCGCACCAGCCACACCAGCGATTCGAACTGCCGCTCGATGCGCACGTCGTCGAGCGCGACTTCGCCCGGCACTTCGCTTTCGTCGTATACGCATACCGGGTTGAAGCCCGCCTCCGGGCGCGCCCGCATCTGCGCGATCAGCCGCCGCGCGGCCGGCGTACCGCCGACGATCGCGACCGCCTTCAGGTTGTAGCCGCCGCGCCGCAGTTGTCGCAGCACGACGTGCACGCAGGCCTTCGAGCCGGCGAGCAGCGCCATCGTCACGAGCGCCCAGTAGCCCAGCCACAGCCGCGACAGATCGCCCGACTGGTGAAAGCTGAAGCTCATCAGGATGCCCGCGAGCTCGACCACCAGCCACGCGAACGCGACACGGCCCACCAGCCCGACGAGACGCTTGCCGCGCCACGACTGATAGATGCCGATCGCCGGAAAGAACACGACGACCAGCAGGCAGTCGAACAACACCGTCGTGCGCTGCAGATCGTTGAGCCAGATGCTGCCGTCGTGCAGCGCGGCGGCGATCAACGCCCCCAACACGACCATCGCGATATCGATGACTCTCGCCAGCACGCTCAACATGTTCGCTTCCTCTTTGAACAGGCGTTTGCCGAACAGCTCCTCGTGCAGCCCGTGCCGCACATTCGATTCAAACGTTGCATGACGCTATTGAAGCGGTAAGAAAATTCATCCTCAAGCTCACAAGTATTTCGAAAAATAATCGGAAATTCTTGCCGCGATATTCTTGAATTAAATCGGCACGTTTTCCCGAATCGAGCGCGAATCGGGGCTTTTTTTGAAAACTTTACGGTTCTCGCCAGCCCTTTGTGGCAAGGCATGCGCGCCCGATTCGCCGAATTATTTTTTATTTTTTCTTTGCGCCGGATGTCATCGCGGAAAATTTTCCCGGATACGTGCGCGACGAGAATATCGCGCAAGGCGTCCGGTTTTATTGTCGATTTACTTCATGCTACAAACAGGCACTGACTTCAATCGAGGAGAGTGTCATCATGAATGCTCCGGCCGTGGTAGCCGATACGCGCCCATCTTCTTCCGCCGCAACCGACGCCGGTACGCGCGTCGCGGTGCAGCCGGTGATTCTTGCCGGCGGTTCGGGCACGCGTCTGTGGCCGATGTCGCGCGAACACTATCCGAAGCAGCTGATCGGCCTGCTCGGCGATCATTCGCTGCTGCAATCCACCGCGCTGAGGCTCGACGGCCTCTCGACCGGTCATCCGCTGAACGACGACGTGCTGATCGTCTGCGGCGAGGATCACCGCTTCACGACCGCCGAACAACTGCGTCTGACCGGCAAGCGTGCATCGATCATGCTCGAGCCGCTCGGCCGCGACACCGCGCCCGCGCTGACGCTCGCCGCGCTGCGCATCGTCGCCGGCGGCAGCGATGCCGTGATGACCGTGATGCCGGCCGACCACGCGGTGGCCGACCAGCCGCGCTTTCATGCGGCGGTCGCGGCCGGCGTGCACTGCGCGGCACAAGGCAAGATCGCGACGATGGGCATCGTGCCGGGCCGCGCCGAAACGGGCTACGGCTATATCCGCGTCGGCGCACCGCTCGGCGACGCCGCCACCGGCGACCTCGACGTGCGCCGTCTCGACCGCTTCGTCGAGAAGCCCCATCTCGAACTCGCGCAGCAGTACGTCGCGTCCGGCGAATACTGGTGGAACAGCGGCATCTTCATCGTGCGCGCGTCGGTGTGGCTGAACGCGATCCGCCAGCTCGAACCCGAGATCTACGCGGCCTGCGAGCAGGCCGTCGCAAACGGCAAGGAAGACGGCGACTTCTTCCGCGTCGATCGCGACGCGTTCGCCGCGTCGCCGTCCAACTCGATCGACTATGCGGTGATGGAGCCGCTCGCGAACCTGCCGCAGCTGTGCGAAAGCGTGGTCGTGCCGCTCGACGCGGGCTGGTCGGACGTCGGCTCGTGGGACGCGATCTGGCAGATCCTGCCGAAGGACGATGCCGAGAACGTTGGCCGCGGCCACGTGCTGTTCGAAAACGCCACGTCGACCTTCGCGCATTCGGAAAGCCGGCTCGTCGCGTGCGTCGGGACGCAGAATCTCGTCGTCGTCGAAACGCCCGACGCCGTGCTCGTCGCCGACAAGTCCTGCGTGCAGGACGTGAAGAAAATCGTCGGGCGCATCAAGGCCGCACGCGGCGCGGAAGCGACCGATCACCGCAAGGTCCACCGCCCGTGGGGCCATTACGACTCGGTCGACATGGGCGAGCGCTTCCAGGTGAAGCGCATCGTCGTGAAGCCCGGTGCGCGACTGTCGCTGCAGATGCACCACCACCGCGCCGAACACTGGATCGTCGTGCGCGGCACCGCGCGCATCACGCGCGGCGAGGAAACCTTCCTGCTGTCCGAAAACGAATCGACGTACATCCCGCTCGGCGTGTCGCACCGTCTCGAGAACCCGGGCAAGATGCCGCTCGAGCTGATCGAAGTGCAGTCGGGCGCGTATCTCGGCGAGGACGACATCGTCCGCTACGACGATACCTACGGACGCCAGTGACGCAGTGGATGCCGGGCGCGCCGTCTCGACGGTGCGCCCGGCATCACGCGCATGGAGGAGACAAAAAAATGCGCGGGCGCCGTGACACACGACGACCCGCGCGTTTTCGTTCGGACGACGATCAACCTACGCGATACGCATACTCGCGGCGATCCGACTGCACGGGGTCGTTGCGGCCCTCGGACAGCGCACCCGAGCGACGCTCGGCGATGAAACGCTTGATGTCCGACTCCGCACGCGCCAGCGCGGACAGGCCGGCCAGCACTTCGCCTTGCGGCACACGCACCGGCTCGTCGCTCGCACCATGGCGATCGATCCACTGGCGCGCCCACTCGAGCGCGTACTGCTCCGCTGCTTCCGCGTCGGTAAAGCGCGGGCCGATCAGGCCCGAGCGCTCGACGCGCCGGTCGTCCTGCATGATCTCGGCCCACGCGCGGTACATCAGGTTCTGCACCGGCTGCGCGCTGCCATAGATCGTATAGCCGCGATACTCGTCGACCTGCGGCTCGGCCGCGGCGAAGCTCGTGGCGGACGCCCGCCCGCGACGCAGCCCGGCGGGCTGCGCGCCTGGCACCGCGAACGACGCGCCGGACGGTTGGTCCGTGTTGGTGTTCGACATCGCGGCCAGCGTCGCGCCCTCGCCATCCCAAACGTTTGCCTGGGCAACCGGCAATTGCCACGACTCGGGGTTCTGCCAGAACACGCCGCGCAGACGATCGTTGTCGGGCACGGGTTCGGCACGGCACGCGGGCGCCACGGGCACGGGCGGCGGCGGCACATACGCGAACGTACGCCCGCTGAATTGGGTCAGCACGTCGATCATCTGCAGCAACGTGCCGTTCGCGAGCCACTCTTCGTAGCGGCGACGGCACGTCGGCCCGGACGGATAGCGCCCGGGCAGTTTGGACCACGCTTCACCGGTCGTCAGGATCCACAGGACCGCGTTGGCGACAACGCGCGGTTCGGCACGTGGACGGCCTCGACGGTTCAGCCGGATGGGTTCATCGGCGATCAGCGTTGAAAGACGAACCCACTCTTCATCGTTAAGCTCATCGAAGAACATAGTAGATCTCTCCACGCAGCCAGGCCGGGCTGCGATTGTCGGCGCCGTCGTCACGCTTTGCGTGACGGGGCGGCCCGGTTGCACATTATGGTTATCCGATTGTTGTGCATGCCGGCGCGACACCGCACGTTCGCGGTGCCGCCATTCCCGGCAATGGCGCACAAATCACGGTCTCACTCCAATGTGGGAATTTTTGTGCACGAAGCATACCATCCTCAGGGTTTCTCTCAATATGACAATGACTTAATGTTACGTACTGAAACAACCTGGCATGGATGCGCAATCCATTTACGCATGAATTTTTTTACGCGATCTTTATGCGTGAGACTGGGAAGCCCCGTCTGGCGGGGCTCTGCGGGGTGCGACCGAAGCCCTGCCAGCGCCCCTTCCAGGCTGTTCCGACCCTTCGCGGTAACAATCCCGGAAAGTGCCGCCTAAAATCGGTAAATCAGGGAAAACTTCGTAACAAGATATTCACGGATCGGTAAATCGTTCAAATCCCGCTGAGCCGAATTATCTCCACGCACAATCTTTTTATTGTTTCCCTGCGAGTGATGAAAGCGATCTGACGTGCAATGCACATTGTTTCCCGGCATGCAAGCGCGGACAGGCTTGTTACATCCTCGGGCCGAACGGCAGCCGTACGTGCGACCGAGGCGGCGGGAAGACCGTAGGACGCGCCGGACGGACGCTGCGCGCGACCGTATCAGCGCAGATCGCCGGCCAGCGACGCGGCCACGTCCGCGTCCACTGGTTGCGGCGGCAACGTATAGGCCGGGTGGTCGCAGCCGATCGACAGCATCGCGCCGTCCTTGAGCGCCGCGCGCATCGGCGCGCTCAATTCGAAGCGCACGAAATGCACGGCGGACGTCTTCTCCGCGTTGTCGCGATCAAGATCCTCATCGGCGATCGCATACACGGCGGGATGCCCGTCGACCTGCAGGTACACGCGATCCTCGACGCCGATCAGCCGCGCGAGCGCCGCCCGCCGTTCGGCCTCGTGCTCGTATTCGATCTGCAGCGTCGCCTTCAGGTTGGTGCCGTCGGGCACGAGCGGCAGATAAGCTTCCAGTTCGCCTTCGATGCCCGCCTCGTCGAAGATCTTCTCGATGTGCAGCATCTCCTGGATCTGGTAGCGGATCGTGGTCTCGTCCTCGAACAGCAAGCGCAGATGGTTGCCGAGCGCCACCGCGCGGCGGCGCTTGTACGCGACGAGCCGCGCGTGTTCGGTCTTGCGGATCTTCGCGTACGCTTCGAGCGTGAGCAGCGAGTCGCGGGTCAGCGTCATGGGATGTCCTCGGATGGGGTCGATGTTTTCGCCGGGCGGCCGCCTCAGATGCCGTACGCGCGGCGCAGCAGCGTCAGTGGATGCGCGAGCGGCGCGGCCGGCAGCCCCTTCTCGTCGATGCCCTGCACGATGTGATGGCCGGCGAGCGCGCAGTCCGACGACACGAAGTCCGGCTTCGGCTCGGCCATCGCCTTGAACACGGGCCCGCCGATCCGCATCGCGTCCGCATGGAAGGCCTTCTTCACGCCGAACGTGCCCGCATGACCCGAACAGCGCTCGACCACGTTTACGCGCGTATCGGGCACGAGCGACAGCGTGTCGGCCGTCTTGCGGCCGATGTTCTGCACGCGCGCGTGGCACGGCACGTGATACGACACGGTGCCGAGGCCCTGCTTGAAATCGGTCTTCAGCAAACCGTCGCGATGCCGCGCGATCACGTATTCGAACGGATCCCAGAATGCGTCGGCCACCGCGCGCACGGCTTCGTCGTCGGGGAACATCAGCGGCAGTTCGCTCTTGTACATCAGCACGCAGCTCGGGATCGCGCCGATCAGCGCATAGCCTTCGCGCGCATAGCGCTCCAGCACCGGCATGTTCACGGCCTTTTTCGCGGCGACGCCCGCGAGATTGCCCTGCTCGAGCAGCGGCATGCCGCAGCAGGCTTCGCGCGTGACGAGCTCGTACGGGATTTCGTTGTGCGCGAGGATCGCGAGCAGGTCGTGGCCGATGCCCGGCTCGTTGAAGTTCACGTAGCACGTCGCGTAGATCGCGACCTTGCCGGGCGTGCGCTCGCCGTCGCGCACCGGCGGGCCGTCCGAGCGCTTCGCGGTGCGCCGGAACTTGCGCGGCGCGAACTCCGGCAGCCACGCGTCGCGATCGACGCCGAGCGCCGCTTCGAGCGCGTGCCGCGCGGGCGGCGTGCGGTTCACCGCGTTCACCGCCTGCGTGACGATCGGAATGCCCGCGAAATGGCCGAGCGCGTCGGTATTCGACAGTACCTTGTCGCGCAGCGGCGCTTCGCCGCGCTGGTAGCGCGCGGCCTTCCCGCGCAGCATCAGGTGCGGGAAGTCGACGTTCCATGCGTGCGGCGGCACGTACGGGCATTTCGTCATGTAGCAGAGATCGCACAGGTAGCACTGGTCGACGACCTTGCCGAACGCCGCCTTCGGCACTTCGTCGATGGTGCCCATCGGCGTGTCGTCGACGAGATCGAACAGCGTGGGGAATGCGCCGCACAGCGACACGCAGCGCCGGCACCCCGCGCAGATGTCGAACACGCGCGTCATTTCAGCATCGATCGCGGCCTGGTCGTAGAACGCTTCGGACTGCCAGTCGAGCGGATGCCGGGTCGGGGCTTCGAGACTGCCTTCCTTGTGGGGCATGGGGCGCTCCAGCGTGGCGCGCATGCGCGCGGACCCGCCGCCCGCGCGGTGCGGGCAGCGATCGACGCACGGCCGCCGGTCGGCGCAATTCTCCGACCGGGCCGTGCGGCCTTGCAGGGGGCCGCGTCAGTCGACGAGTGCGTCCAGCGCCTTCGTATAGCGGTTCGCGTGGCTGCGTTCGGCCTTCGCGAGCGTCTCGAACCAGTTCGCGATTTCGTCGAAGCCTTCGTCGCGTGCCGCCTTCGCCATGCCCGGATACATGTCGGTGTATTCGTGCGTCTCGCCGGCGATCGCCGATTCGAGGTTCAGCCGCGACGAGCCGAACGGCAAACCCGTCGCCGGATCGCCGACTGCTTCGAGATATTCGAGGTGGCCGTGCGCATGGCCGGTTTCGCCTTCGGCGGTCGAGCGGAACAGCGCGGCGATGTCGTTCTGGCCTTCGACGTCAGCCTTCGAAGCGAAATACAGATAGCGCCGGTTCGCCTGCGATTCACCCGCGAATGCGGCCTTCAGGTTCTCTTCGGTTTTGCTGCCCTTGAGTTGAGCCATTTGCGCCTCCGTTCGAGTCGGCGCAGCCGCGTGCGTAGCCGGGCCGATGATGTATGTAGGGCACGATGCGTGCATGAGGCGCACGCGTCGTGCCTTTTAATCTAGGCGCTGGCGATCGCATCCCCCAATAGGCTTTTTCAATCCGGGCGATAGCGGGCAGAGTGAATTGGGGACGGTATTAGTCCCTCGCTGCGGCGGCGCTTGCCGTGCGTCACGCGTCCGTCGCACGCTTGAGCAGCAATTCCCTTTCGCGCTCGTTGCGGGTCAATTCCGCCGCGCGGCGGAACTCGACCTTCGCCTCGTCCGTACGGCCGAGTTTCGCGAGCAGATCGCCGCGCACGCTCGGCAGCCAGTGATAGCGCGCGAGCGCCGGATCGTCGCGCAGCACGTCGACGATTTCCAGCGCCGCGGCGGGCCCGAACGCCATCCCCACCGCAACCGCGCGGTTCAGCTCGACGACCGGCGACGGTGCGACTTCGGCGAGCGCGTCGTACAGCGCGACGATCTGCGCCCAGTCCGTTTCCGACGCGTGCCGCGCGCGTGCATGGCACGCCGCCAGCGCGGCCTGCAGCGCATACGGGCCGCGCACGCCGCCGAGCTTCGTCGCCCGCTCGAGCGCCGCGAGGCCGCGCCGGATCAGCAGCGGATCCCAGCGGCTGCGGTCCTGGTCGAGCAGCAGCACCGGCCGCCCCTGCGCATCGGTGCGTGCATGCATGCGCGACGCCTGCAGCTCCATCAGCGCGACGAGCCCGAGCACTTCGCTTTCGTCCGGCACGAGCCCGGCCAGCACGCGGCCGAGACGCAGCGCCTCGTCGCACAACGCCGGGCGCGTCCAGTCGTCGCCCGCGGTCGCCGCATGGCCTTCGTTGAACACGAGGTAGATCACTTCGAGCACCGACGCGAGCCGTGCCGGCCGCGCGGCGGCGGACGGCACCTCGAACGGCACGTGCGCCGCCGCTAGCGTGCGCTTCGCGCGCACGATGCGCTGCGCGATCGTCGGCTCGGGCGCCAGGAACGCGCGCGCGATCTCGCTCGTGGTCAGCCCGCCGAGCAGCCGCAGCGTCAGCGCGACGCGCGCATCGGTCGACAGCACTGGATGGCACGACGTGAAGATCAGCCGCAGCAGATCGTCGCCGATGTCGTCGTCGCTCGCGTCGGCGAGCGCCTCCGCGATGTCGGGCACGACGTGCGCTTCGAGCGCGTCCATTTCATGCCCGAGCTGATCGCGCTTCGCCGCATGCAGCGACTCCTGCCGGACCCGGTCGAGCGCACGCCGCTTCACGGCCGTCATCAGCCACGCGGCCGGGTTGTCGGGCACGCCGTCGACGGGCCAGTGCTCGAGCGCCGCGACGAGCGTGTCCTGCGCGAGTTCCTCGGCCACGCCGACGTCGCGCACCACGCGCGCGGCGCGAGCAATGATCTTCGGCGCCTCGATTCGCCAGACGGCCTCGATCGCACGATGGGTCGCCTCGCGCGTCACGACGCCGGCCCCTGCCCGTTCGCGTCCTGCTCCACGAATACCAGTCCCCATTCGTGGCCGTCCGGATCGGCGAAATCGTGGCTGTACATGCCCGGGTACGCCTGCGCCTGCCGCGGCACGGTGCCGCCGGCCGCCCGCGCCTTCGCGACGACCGCGTCGACCTCGGCACGGCTGTCGCACGACAGGCACGGCAGTACCTGCACGTGCGTCGCCGGTTCGACGATGGTCTTGCCGGTGAACGTCTGGAAGAACGGCCGCACCAGCAGCATCACGAAGATCGCGTCGCTGATCCGGACGCAGGTGCCCTGTTCGGTCGTGTAGGCCGGCACGACCTCGAAGCCGAGCGCGACATAGAACGCCGTCGCGCGCGGCAGGTCGGCCACCGGCAGGTTGATGAAGATCGTTTTGTGCATGAAGCTCGCTCCCGGCGACGGTGGATTCAGACGGCGTGGCCGCGTCCGACATGGAGTTCGCGGAACCGCTCGACCGCGTCGCTCGGCGTCAGGTCGTCGAGCTCGAACAGCGGACGCACCTCGATCTCGCAGTCCATTTCCGCACCGAACGGCGCGGGGAACCGGCGCGTCCATTCGAGCGCCTCGTCGCGCGAGCGCACCTGGATCAGCGTATAGCCGGCAATCAGTTCCTTCGTCTCTGCGAACGGGCCGTCGACCACCGTGCCCTTGCCGCCGGTGTACCGCACGCGCCAGCCGCGCGCGCTCGGCCGCAGGCCGTTCGCATCGAGCAGCACGCCGGCCTTGGCCAGTTCCTCGTGATAGACCGTCATCGCCTCGACCAGCCGGTTGTCCGGCAATGCGTCGGATTCGCTGATGGCGTTCGCCCGGATCATGATCATGAATCGCATCGTTGACTCCTTGTCGTCGGTGGAAAGCGGCGTCCGTTCATCGGCGCCTTATCCGGACGACGGGCGACAGGCTGCCGGATCGACGTGCCGCGCGACGAGCGCGGGTAAACACTAGGGCGCGCCCGTCACAGGAAGCACGGGCCCACCGCGCGCACTTCGACCGTGCACCATTGTGCAGCCGGGCACTGGCGCGCGATCTCGATCGCTTCGTCGCGCGTGTCGACGTCGACGATGAAGAAGCCGCCGACCATTTCCTTCGCCTCGGCGAACGGGCCGTCGACGAGGCGTGTCTCGCCGTCGCGCACCTCGACGCGCGTCGCGCGTTCCGAGCGCTCCAGCGATTCGACGCCGCGCAGCACGCCACGCGCTTTCAGCGTCTCGGCGAAATCGACCATCCGTGCGTAAAGCGCCTGCCCGTCTTCGAGCGTGCGTTCGGCGCGCTGGCCGGTCGGTTCGACAATCAACAGCATGTAGGACATGGAAATCTCCTGTTGGGGGCCGTGCGCGGAAGCGTTCGGATCGCAGGCCGGAATGACACGTCAGGTGCGAAGCGTAACAGCCCCGGCCGGCCTTGCCGTCATCGTTGGCCATTCGGCACTGGCCTGATGGCCAATTCGATCGCGGCACGCGATTTTGCCGTCAAGATGCCTCCGAACCTTCGAATTTTCTTCCTGTGTGCCACGCCATGTCACCCCTGCCGTCACCGCTCGCGCTTGCCGCCGTTCTCGTCCTGTCCGTTCCGCCCGCCACCGCCGCGCTGCCGGCGAGCACGGGCTGCGGCGGCGCCACCACGGCGATCGCCGACATTCGGCATCCCGCGGGCCGCTCGCCGCTGGCCGGGCACACCACGTCGATCGAAGCGATCGTCACCGCGGCATTCGGCGGCCCCGATGGGTTCGGCGGATTCTTCGTCCAGCAGGCGGACGCGCAGCGGCGACACCGGCCGGGCGTGCCGGAAGGCCTGTTTGTATATGCGCCGAATGCGCACGTCCGGCCGGGCGAGCGCGTGCACGTCACCGGCAGGATCGAGCAGAAATACGGCCGGACGCAACTCGCGCTGTCAGGCCGCGTGGCCGTCTGCGCGCGCGGGCAGCGCGTCACGCCGGTGGCGCTGATGCTGCCGGTCGACAGCGAGTCCGTATTCGCCGCGCATGAAGGCATGCGGGTGCGCTTTCCGCAAACGCTGACGGTCAGCGATACTTATGAACTCGGCCGCTACGGCAGCATCGTGCTCAGCCATGGCCGCCTGTACATGCCGACTCACGTGGTGCCGCCGGCCGAAGCCGCTGCGCAGGCGGCGGCCAATGCCCGCAACCGCATCGTGCTCGACGACGGTTCGAGCCGCGTGAACCCTGCAACCGCCCGCTATCCGCCGCCTGCGCTGAGCGCCGCCAACACGCTGCGCGCGGGCTACACGGTGCGCGGCATCGAAGGCGTGCTCGAGCGGCGCTTCGGCACGTGGCGGCTGCAGCCCGTATCGTCCTCGCCACCCGCCTTCGATGTCGCGTCGAATCCGCGGGCCGATGCGCCGGCACGGCATCCGCAAGCCGACGTGCGGGTCGCGTCGTTCAACGTATTCAACTACTTCAACGGCGACGGCGCGGGCGGCGGCTTCGGCGATCCGTCCGGCCGCGGCGCGAAGACGCCCGCCGCCTTCGCTCGGCAGGAAGCGAAGCTCGTGGCCGCGCTGCGTGCGCTGCGCGCCGACGTGATCGGCCTGATGGAAATCGCGAACAACGGCCATGGCCCTGCGAGCGCCGTGCGGCGGC
>NZ_VWWG01000060.1:0-39043 GCF_011753085.1 Burkholderia sp. Tr-862 | reverse complement strand
CGCTCGGCGTCGCCGCGACGCACAGCACCGTGCCGCGCGGGCCGAGTGTATACGTGTTTCGCTCGCCCGTCGGACCGGTCAGCACCGCGGTCGCGCCGGCCGGCACCTGCGCCAGATAGCCGTCGCAGCGCGCGGCCAGCACCGGTTCGCGCTGCTCGATCAGCCAGTCGCGCAGCGCGGTGAGCGCCGCCGCCGGGTTGCCGCGCTGGTCGCCTTCGACCGAGCCGTCCGCGATCAGCGTCTGCGCGAGCGAACGCGGCAGGCCCGACGGACGCGTCGCGAGCAGGCGCTGCAGGTACAGCGCGCCGCCGGCCTTCGGGCCCGTGCCCGACAGCCCTTCGCCGCCGAACGGCTGCACGCCGACCACCGCGCCGATCACGTTGCGGTTCACGTAGATATTGCCGACGTGCGCGTTCGAGATCACGTGCGCGATCGTCTCGTCGATGCGCGTGTGGATGCCGAGCGTCAGGCCGTAACCCGTCGCGCGGATCTGCTCGAGCAGCTTGTCGAGCTGATTGCGGCGATAGCGCACGACGTGCAGCACGGGGCCGAACACCTCACGCTTGAGCTCGTCGATGCTGCCGATCTCGATCAGCGTCGGCGGCACGAACGTGCCGTGCGCGCAGGCTTCCGGCGGCGGCAGTTGCGTGACCGTGTGGCCCTTGTCCGTCATCGTCGCGACGTGCGTGTCGATCGTCTGCTTTGCCTCGGCGTCGATCACCGGGCCGACGTCGGTCGACAGCCGGTCCGGGTTGCCGAGCGCCAGCTCGTGCATCGCGCCCTTGAGCATCGTCAGCGTGCGGTCCGCGACATCGTCCTGCAGACACAGAACGCGCAGCGCCGAACACCGTTGACCGGCCGAGTCGAACGACGACTGCAGCACGTCCGCGACCACCTGCTCCGCGAGCGCCGACGAGTCGACGATCATCGCGTTCTGGCCGCCCGTTTCGGCGATCAGCGGAATCGGCTTGCCGTCCGGGTCGAGGCGCGCGGACAGCGTCTTGTTGATCAGGCGCGCGACTTCGGTCGAGCCGGTGAACATCACAGCGCGCGTGCGCGGATCAGCGACCAGCGCCGCGCCGACGGTCTCGCCGGTGCCCGGCAGCAACTGCACCGCGCCGGCCGGCACGCCGGCCTCGCGCAGCAGGCGCACGGCTTGGGCTGCGATCAGCGGCGTCTGTTCGGCCGGCTTCGCGAGCACCGTGTTGCCGGCTGCCAGTGCAGCGGCCACCTGGCCCATGAAGATCGCGAGCGGGAAGTTCCACGGGCTGATGCAGACCACGGGGCCGAGCGGACGGTGCGTGTCGTTCGAGAATTCGTCGCGGATCTGCGCCGCGTAGTAGCGCAGGAAGTCGACGGCTTCGCGGATTTCGGCGATCGCGTTCGGCAGCGACTTGCCGGCCTCGCGCACGATCAGGCCCATCAGCGTGTGCATCTGCGCTTCGAGCAGGTCGGCCGCGCGCACCAGGCAGTCGGCGCGCGCATCGACCGGCGTCGCCTGCCAGATCGGCGCGGCAGCCACCGCATGCGCGAGCGCCGCGCTCACGTGTTCGGCCGTCGCTTCGCTGACCGTGCCGACCACGTCACGCAGGTCGGCCGGGTTGCGCACGTCGCGCGCCGGCGCGTCGGCGAGCGCGTCGTCGGCGAGCATCGGCGCCGCGCGCCACGGATGATGCGCACTCGCGAGCAGCGCGGACGACAGCGACGCGAGGCGGTGTTCGTTCGACAGGTCGAGGCCCATCGAATTGGGACGCTCGTCGCCGTACAGGTGGCGCGGCAGCGGGATCTTCGCGTGCGGCGCGCCGAGCGGCACGACCTTCGACGCTTCGTCGACCGGATCGGCGACCAGTTCCTTCACCGACACGGACTTGTCCGCGATGCGGTTCACGAACGACGTGTTCGCGCCATTCTCCAGCAGGCGGCGCACCAGGTACGCGAGCAGCGTTTCATGCGTGCCGACCGGCGCGTACACGCGGCACGGACGGTTCAGCTTGTCGCGGCCCGTGACTTCCTCGTACAGCGGCTCGCCCATCCCGTGCAGGCACTGGAATTCGTACTGGCCCGGGTAGTAGTTGTGGCCGGCCAGGTGATAGATCGCGGCCAGCGTGTACGCGTTGTGCGTCGCGAACTGCGGGTAGACGGCGTCGGGCGCCGCGAGCAGCTTCTTCGCGCACGCGAGGTACGACACGTCCGTGTAGATCTTGCGCGTATAGACCGGATAACCTTCGAGGCCGTCGACCTGCGCACGCTTGATTTCGCTGTCCCAGTACGCGCCCTTGACCAGGCGGATCATCAGGCGGTGACGGCTCCGGCGCGCGAGGTCGATCAGGTAGTCGATCACGAACGGGCAGCGCTTCTGGTAGCCCTGGACGACGAAGCCGATGCCGTTCCAGCCCGCGAGCTCCGGATCGAAGCACAGCGCCTCGAGCAGGTCGAGCGACAGTTCGAGACGGTCGGCTTCTTCCGCGTCGATGTTCAGGCCGATGTCGTAGCGGCGCGCGAGCAACGCCAGCGCGCGCACGCGCGGCAGCAGCTCGCTCATCGTGCGGTCCTGCTGCGAGCGCGAGTAGCGCGCGTGCAGCGCCGACAGCTTGATCGAGATGCCGGGGCCTTCGTAAATGCCGCGGCCGCCGGCCGCCTTGCCGATCGCGTGGATCGCCTGCTCGTACGATGCGTAGTAGCGCTGCGCGTCCTCTTCGGTCGTCGCCGCTTCGCCGAGCATGTCGTACGAGTAGCGGAAGCCGCGCGCTTCGTACTTGCGGCTGTTCGCGAGCGCCTCGGAAATCGTCTCGCCGGTGACGAACTGCTCGCCCATCAGGCGCATCGCCATGTCGACGCCCTTGCGGATCAGCGGCTCGCCGCCGCGGCCGATCAGGCGCGTGAGCGCCGACGACAGGCCCGCTTCGCTGTTGGTGGTCACGAGCTTGCCGGTGATCATCAGCCCCCAGGTCGCCGCGTTCACGAACAGCGACGGCGCGTGGCCGACGTGCGAGCGCCAATCGCCCTTGCTGATCTTGTCGCGGATCAGCGCATCGCGCGTCGCGCGGTCCGGAATGCGCAGCAGCGCTTCGGCGAGACACATCAGCGCGACGCCTTCCTGGCTCGACAGCGAGAACTCGTGGATCAGCCCTTCGACGCCGCCGCCCGAGTTCTTCTCGCGCAGCGCCTCGACGAGCGTCGTCGCGAGCGCCTGCGCGTCGGCCTGCAGGTTCGCCGGCAGGCGCGCCTGCCCCAGCAGGAACGGCACGCATTCCGGCTCGGGGCGGCGATACGCGGCCGTGATCGCCGCGCGCAGCACCGATTGCGGCTGCACGTTCTGCGCGAACTCGAGGAACGGATGCGGCGAGTTGTCGTCGTCGCTGTCCGCCGCCTGACCGTCGGCGAGCTCCGTCACGCCGCTGTGGCCCGACAGCTCGGGCGGCAACTGGCCGTGCTCGATCCGCTCGAGATACGCGAAGATCGCCTGCTTGATCAGCCAGTGGGGGGTGCGCTCGAGACGCGCGGCCGCGTCTTTCAGGCGCGAGCGGAGAAGGTCGTCGACTTTGACGCCGAGAGTCGTGCTTGCCATGGTGGGTTCGTGCGCCGGTGCGGGCCCGGCAATGTGGTGTGAGAGGATGCGCGAAATCCTACGGCACGCAATAAAAAGGTGCAACCGAATTGCGAGATTGGTTGCACCCGCAAGTTAGCCAATATAATCAGCCACTTAGATCGTTGCAACCTAGGGGTTGCCCGTGGTCGGCGGATCGGTGTTTTCCCTGATCGAGCCCATTCGGCGCGCGTGGGCAACCCGCGGGGTGCGGGGCGGAGAGGAAAAACGGTTGCACTGGGCGGCCGGGCGGGCGCCGCAAGCGGGTGTGGAAAGGGCCTCGACAATCGGCCCGGGTGTCATATGGCGTCACATGGCGGCGCACGGCTCGACGGCCGCGGCCACGGCGCTCGAATCAGATATCCAGCGGATCGACCTCGAGGCTCCACCGGTGTACGCCCTTCAGTGCGCGCAGCTCGGGCAGCCACGCGCGCAGCGCATGCTGCAGTGCCGCGCGCGACGCGCTTTCGAGCAGCAGCTGGGCGCGGTGGACGTTCGCGACCTTCACGATCGTCATCGGCACCGCGTCGTATACAGTCACTCGATCGGCGCCCGGCAACCCCGGCAGCGCGGCAGCGGCCTGCAGCAGGAACGCGAGCGCCGCGTCGAGCGTGCGTCCTTCGGCGCGCAGCAGCGCCTGGTAGACGAACGGCGGCAGGTGCGCGTCGCGGCGCTCACCGAGCGTCGAATTCGCAAAGCCGACGTAATCCTGCCGGCCGAGCGCGTGATACAGCGCGTGACGCGGATAGCGCGTCTGCACGAGCACCTCGCCGGGCAGCCCGGCGCGCCCCGCGCGGCCGCTCACCTGCATCAGCTGCGCGAACAGCCGCTCGCTCGCGCGGAAGTCGTGCGAGAACAGCGCGGTGTCCGCATTGAGCACGCCGACGAGCGACACGCGCTGGAAGTCGTGCCCCTTCGCGATCATCTGCGTGCCGACCAGGATGTCGACTTCACCGGCGTGCACGTCCGAGAACAACGCCTGCGCGCTGCCCTTGCGTCGTGTGCTGTCCGCGTCGATCCGCAGTATCCGCGCACCCGTCACGGCTTCGGCGAGCGCCTCCTCGATGCGCTGCGTGCCGCGCCCGAGCGGCGCGATGTCGACGTTCCCGCATTCCGGGCACGAGTGCGGAATACGCGCTTCCCAACCGCAGTGATGGCAGCGCAGCGCATGCTCGGGCTTGTGCAGCACGACATATGCGCTGCAGCGCGGGCAACCGGCGACCCAGCCGCACGCGTCGCACGCGAGCTGCGGCGCGTAACCGCGCCGGTTCAGGAACACGAGGCTCTGTTCGCCGCGCTCGAGCCGCGCCTTCAGCGCCGCGACGAGCGGCCCCGACAGCCCGCCCAGCGACGCGCGCCCGCGCCGCCGCTCCTCTTCGAGATCGATCAGCCGCACGGTGGGCAGCGTCGCGTCGGCCACCGCGCGGCGCGACAGCGTGAGTCGCGTGTAGCGCCCCTGCTCGGCCTGCCACCAGCTTTCGAGCGACGGCGTCGCCGAACCGAGCACGACCGGAATGCCGAGATGCTTCGCGCGCCACACCGCGAGATCGCGCGCCGAATAGCGCAACCCTTCCTGCTGCTTGTACGCGGGCTCGTGTTCCTCGTCGACGACGATCAGCGCGAGCGTCGGCAGCGACGCGAGCACCGCGAGCCGCGTGCCGAGCACGATCCGCGCGCGACCCGTGTGTGCGGCGAGCCAGTTGCGCGCACGCTCGCCCTCGGCGAGCCCGCTGTGCAGCGTGACGATCGCGTCGTCCGCGAGCGTGCCCGCGAAGCGCGCGCGAAACGCGGCCTCGAACTGCGGCGTCAAGTTGATCTCGGGCACGAGCACGAGCGCCTGCGCGTCGGGCCGCGCCTCGAGCAGCGCGGCAAGCGCATGCAGATAGACCTCGGTCTTGCCGCTGCCCGTCACGCCATGCAGCAGGAACGGCGCGAAACCCTGTGCGGCGCGGATCGCGTCGAGCGCCTCGGCTTGCTGGTCGGTGAGCGCCGGCGGCACAGCTCGTCCACTGGTTGTCGACAGGTTATCCACAGCTTTGGGCACAGGCGCATCGGCCCAGCCGATCTCCTCGATCGCGACCCAGCCGCGCGCCGCCCAGTCATCGAGCGTGGCGACCGCCTTCGGGTGCAACGCGCGCGCGTCGGGCAACGTCAGCGAATCGGTATCGGCGAGCGCCTGGGCGAGCCGTCGCAGCGCGGCCCCGCGCGCGGGCAGTGCGTCGGGAAGCGCGGCGCGGCCGGCTTCGCTCAGCCGGTAGCGCACCTCCGGCGCCAGCAACCGCCCCCAGCGCTGTGCATCGCGCAACGCCTGCGGCAACGCCGGCAGCGCGACTTCGCCGCGGCCGCGCTGGTAGTAATCGGCCGCGAACGACACGAGCGCGAGCCAGTCCGGCGCCAGCGGCGGCAGTTCGGTACAAATTGCGTCGATCGCCCGCAACCGGGACGGCGGCACGTCGGTGTGAGTCGTCACTTCGCACACGAGCCCGACGACCTGCCGCTTGCCGAACGGCACCTGGGCGAGCGTGCCGGGCTCGGGCGCCGGCTGGACGTCGCAGCGGTAGTCGAACAGGGTGGCGAGCGGGTGGTCGAGCGCGACGCGCAGGTAGGTATCGCCCATCAGCGCGCTCCGGCGGCGGTTCGGGCCGTGCGAACGGCCGGCGTCCGCATTCGCGTCAAGGTGGCGAACTTAAAGTAAAACTTCAGATTCGGCGCTAAGTTTTGGATTCGCATTAGGAATCGCCGTATACCCTGAACAGCCTGTGGATAACTTTGTTGAGAACTCGCCGTTCAACCGCCGCAAAGCGCGCGGGGCCGTGCTTTCCGCCGATTTGGCCCGCCCTCAGCCGCGCCCCGCGGAGCCTTATTCCATAAGGCTGCTATTCAAATTACCAAACCATAGCGAGACAATTCGACCGATTCAGGGCTCTACCGCGCTGCAACGTGGAAAATGTGCATAAGTCAAGTCTTGACAAGCAATGAATCGGCAACCGGTACGGGCTTGCGCCCTGTTTAGTGCCGACAGCGAAACGCTGTCACGCCGCAGTGCAGCATGACAGCGCTTGCGCTCAGCCTGCCGCTCCGCTAAGGATCTTGCGGCTGTGGGTGTGCACTTCGTCGACGAGTTCGGCGACGTGATCCGGCGACGTGAACTGCGAGATGCCGTGGCCCAGGTTGAATATATGGCCCGGATGATTGCCGTAGCTGTCGAGTACCGCGCGCGCCTGCTCGCGCACCGCGGCCGGCGGCGCAAACAGGATCGTCGGGTCGAGGTTGCCCTGCAGCGCGACGCGCCCCGCGACGCGCTCGCGCGCGGCGCCGAGGTTGACCGTCCAGTCGAGCCCGACCGCGTCGACGCCGGTCGCCGCGATTTCCTCGAGCCACAGCCCGCCGCCCTTCGTGAACGTGATCACCGGCACGCGCTCGCCGTCGTGCTCGCGCTTGAGCTGGCCGACCACGCGGCGGATGTAGTCGAGCGAGAAGCGCTGGTACGCGCCGTCCGCCAGCGCGCCGCCCCACGTATCGAAAATCATCACGGCCTGCGCGCCGGCTTCGATCTGCGCATTCAGGTACGCGGCCACGGCCTGCGCATTCACGTCGAGGATCCGGTGCATCAGGTCGGGGCGCGAATACGCCATCGACTTCACCGTGCGGAAATCGTCCGACCCGCCGCCTTCGACCATGTAGCACGCGAGCGTCCACGGGCTGCCCGAGAAGCCGATCAGCGGCACGCGCTGGCGGCCCTGGCCGTCGGTCAGCGCGCGGCGGATCTCGCGCACGGCGCCCGTCACGTAGCCGAGCGTCGCTTCGATGTCCGGCACCGCGAGCTTCGCGACGTCGGCCTCGGTACGCACCGGATGCGCGAACTTCGGCCCTTCGCCGACCTGGAAATCGAGGCCGAGACCCATCGCGTCGGGAATCGTCAGGATGTCCGAGAACAGGATCGCGGCGTCGAGCGGGAAACGCTCGAGCGGCTGCAACGTCACTTCGGTCGCGTAGTCGGGATTCTTCGCGAGGCCGAGGAAGCTGCCGGCGCGTGCGCGCGTCGCGTTGTATTCGGGCAGGTAGCGGCCGGCCTGGCGCATCAGCCAGATCGGCGTGTAGTCGGTCGGCTCGCGCAGAAGCGCACGCAGGAAGGTGTCGTTGAGCAGGTTATGGGCCACGGTAGGAGCGACGATGCGAAGGCAAAGCGGCATTTTACCGGAGCGGGGCCGTGCCGCTGCGTATGCCGATGCGATGGCGGCCATATGACGCGCGCGAGGGCTCCGTTATGATCGGACGCTGAAATCAACCCGAACGAAGGAGGAGACCAATGAAGACATTCGCCGCGCTGGCCGCGCTCGCCACCGCCACCGCCACCATGCTTTGCTGCGCCGCCGCGCACGCTCAGACCGCCGCAGCCACGTCCCCCGCCAGCGCCGGCTCGCGACTCGACGACGTGCTCGCCCGCGGTACGCTGCGCGTGTGCACGACGGGCGACTACAAGCCGTATTCGTACTACCGGACCGACGGCCGCTTCGAGGGCATCGACATCGACATGGCCGAATCGCTCGCGAAATCGCTTGGCGTGAAGGCCGACTTCGTGAAGACGAGCTGGTCGAACCTCACCAACGACTTCGTCGCGAAGTGCGATATCGCGGTGGGCGGCGTATCGACGACGCTCGAGCGCCAGAAGCGCGTGTTCTTCACGCAGCCGTACGTGGTCGACGGCAAGACGGCGATCGCGCGCTGCGCCGACGCCGACAAGTACCAGACCATCGCGCAGATCGACCGGCCCGAAACCCGCGTGATCGTGAACCCGGGTGGCACCAACGAGCGCTTTGCGAAGCAGTTCTTCACGCACGCGAACCTGAGCGTCTACCCTGACAACGTGACCATCTTCAAGCAGATCCTCGCAGGCAAGGCGGACGTGATGGTGACGGATGCGTCCGAGACGCTGCTGCAGCAAAAGCTGAATCCGGGCCTCTGCTCCGTGCATCCGGACAAGCCGTTCCAGTTCGGCGAAAAGGCGTACATGGTGCCGCGCGGCGACGTCGCGTTCCAGCAGTACGTCGACCAGTGGCTGCACCTCGCGCTGTCGAGCGGCGAGTACCAGGCGATCTCCGACAAGTGGCTGAAATAAGCGCGATCGCGCATGGAAACGGTGGCCGATAACGGGCACCGCCCCCGCGTCCCCGACACCGAAGGCGAAGCGCCGTTACATCTCGGCGCGGGACGCGGCGGTCGCAAAACCGTGAAACTGGCCGAATGGCCGACTATCGCCGCCGCCGATCACGTTTCAAAATCTTTCCGACGAATGAATCGTCATACGTGGTAGCTGCCATGCGATGCACGTTCGGTCGTGTAAATCGGCAATTCGTCGATGCCGATACGCATGAAAAACGCATTGCGCGCACACGATGAAAACTCTGCGGAAACGATAAGTAAATATGACCATTTTCAGGATCCCGAAAACAGCAAAAAATCCCGGAAAGCCTTATCTGGCGGGCGTTACAACCTGAAACACTTTGTTACCGCGAGGGGTCATTAATTCGCCCACAATGGGCCTCAACGGTTTCAACACGGATGCGGTCTCGTGTGCCAAGTGTGAGCGGACGCGAAGCGCTGCGAGCCAGTCGGTCACGTACCGAAGCCCTTCCGAGGGGCATCCCTGTTGGAGTCGTTTCCGGCCCCCGCCGGACACGGTTTCATCTTTGGTCTCCTCGCGCTAACCCCGTAGCGTGTGGTTTTTAGCGGGCTAATAAGCCCGCTTTTTTTCGTCCATCGAAAACGCAGCGGCCCGCATGGGACGGCCCCAAGGCCGCCGCACTTTTCCCGCCTCCAGGCCGCCCGTCGTTTCAAGCGGTCTTCTGCACGTCGAGCTTCAGTTCCTCGATCATCCGTTCGCGCATCACGAACTTCTGCACCTTGCCCGTCACCGTCATCGGCAACTCGTCGACGAAGCGGATGTAGCGCGGAATCTTGTAGTGCGCGATCTGGCCGTTGCAGAACGCGCGCACGTCGTCCTCTGACATCTGCTCGTCCGCACGCAGCACGATCCACGCGCAAAGCTCCTCTCCGTACTTCGCATCGGGCACGCCGAACACCTGCGCGCTCTGAATCTTCGGATGCCTGAACAGGAATTCCTCGATCTCGCGCGGATACACGTTCTCGCCACCGCGGATCACCATGTCCTTCAGCCGGCCCACGATGTTGCAGTAGCCATCCGCATCGAGCGTCGCAAGGTCGCCCGTATGCATCCAGCCGTCGACCAGCACCTCGCGCGTCTTCGCGGCGTCATCCCAGTAGCCGAGCATCACCGAATAGCCCTTCGTGCACAGCTCGCCCGTCGCGCCGACCGGCACGATGCGCCCTTCCGGATCGACGATCTTCACTTCCAGATGCGGCTGAATGCGGCCGACCGTCGTCGTGCGCTTCTCGAGCGGATCGTCGGTCGAGCTCTGGAACGACACGGGGCTCGTTTCCGTCATCCCGTACGCGATCGTGATCTCGGACAGATGCATCTGCGACACGACGCGCTTCATCGTCTCGATCGGGCACGGCGAGCCGGCCATGATCCCGGTGCGCAGCGTCGACAGGTCGAATTTCGCGAACTCCGGGTGATCGAGTTCCGCGATGAACATCGTCGGCACGCCGTGCAGCGCGGTGCAGCGTTCGTCGGCGACGGCCGCGAGCGTCGCGACCGGGTCGAACGCCTCGCCGGGGAATACCATCGCCGCACCCGTCGATACGCACGCGAGCACGGCCAGCACCATCCCGAAGCAGTGATACAGCGGCACCGGGATGCACAGCGAGTCCTGCTCGCTGAACCGCATCGCCATCGCGATGAAGCGCGCGTTGTTGACGACGTTGCGGTGCGTGAGCGTCGCGCCCTTCGGGCTGCCGGTCGTGCCGCTCGTGAACTGGATGTTGATCGGATCGGTGGCCGCGAGCGTCGCGCCGATCGCATCGAGCCGCGCGACGTCTAGCGTGTCGCGACCGCGCGCCATCACGTCCGCGAAGCGGAACATGCCGGCCGGCGCGACCTCGCCCATCGACACGACCGTGCGCAGGCTCGGCACGCGCGCCGCCCGCAGGTCGCCCGGCGTCGCGCTCGCAAGCTCCGGCGCGATGGTCTGCAGCATCTCGACGTAGGCCGACGTCTTGAAGCGCTCGGCCGTGATCACGGCCTTGCAGCCGACCTTGTTCAGCGCGTATTCGAGTTCCGCGAGCCGGTAGGCCGGATTGATGTTGACGAGGACCGCGCCGATGCGCGCGGTTGCGAATTGCGTGAGCAGCCATTCGCTGCGGTTCGGCGACCAGATGCCGACGCAATCGCCCTTCACGATCCCGAGCGCGGCCAGGCCGGCCGCGAGCACATCGACCTCGTGCGCGAACTCGCGCCAGGTCCAGCGCACCTGCTGTTCGCGGAACACGACGGCCGGACGATCGGGAAAGCGGCCAACCGTGTCGAGCAGGAACCGGCTGATCGTCGCTTCGGATAGCGGCACGTCGGTCGCGCCGCGCACGTACGACAGTCCGTTTTCGGGCGCGATCAGCGCCCCCACGTCAAGGTCTGCTGCCATCGATGTCTCCGTCCGTTTTTGTCTGATCGGCCCGGCACGCGGCTCACGCGCGCCTGCTCCGCCGCGATCGCGGCGGACAGCCTCTGCACGAATGATGCCGCGCGCCGCTGACGACACTCTGACATCAAATCGCGGCGGACGGATGAAATAGCACGACCGGACGATACGATCCGGCCCGCAAAAAACAGACGAAAACGACGGACGAAAAAAAAGCAGCCCGAAGGCTGCTTCCTTTCGCGGGATACGCGCGCGCGGCTTAGTGCCGGCTGCGAATCTTCGCGAGGCGCTGGATTGCCTCGAGCTGCGCCATCGCGGTCGCGAGCTCGGATTGCGCCTTTGCGAGGTCGAGGTCCGACTTCGCGTTCTGCAGCGTTTCCTCGGCACGCTTGCGCGCTTCCTCGGCTTTCGCCGCATCGAGGTCCTTGCCGCGGATCGCGGTGTCGGCGAGCACCGTCACGGCGCCCGGCTGCACTTCGAGAATGCCGCCCGCGACGAACACGAATTCGTCGTTGCCGCCCTCGACTTCGATGCGCACCGCACCCGGACGAATCCGCGTGATCAGCGGCGTGTGACCCGGCAGAATACCCAGCTCACCCGTTTCGCCCGGCAGCGCGACGAATTTCGCCTCGCCCGAGAAGATCTGCTCTTCCGCGCTGACGACGTCTACTTTGATGGTTGCCATATCGACTCCTGCCGACGGGAGTTGGCGCTTTAGCGCTTACTCCCGTCCCATGCCGCGCTTGGAAAGAGTTGGCGCTTCAGCGCTTACTCTTTCCTCGCGGCGGTCGATCGGAGCGGACACTTGCGCGCTGACTCCGATCCCATGCACGGCGGGTTGAGCGTGTCGCGTGGGCTCCGATCCGCGAAAAGATACCATCATGGTATCCATCACGGACGCACGGCGCCCGCTGCGTTACGCCCGCCCCTTACGAGATCTTCTTGGCCTTTTCGAAGGCTTCGTCGATCGTGCCGACCATGTAGAACGCCTGTTCCGGCAGGTGGTCGCACTCGCCGTCGACGATCATCTTGAAGCCACGGATCGTTTCCTTCAGCGGCACGTACTTGCCCGGCGAGCCCGTGAACACTTCAGCGACGTGGAACGGCTGCGACAGGAAACGCTGGATCTTACGAGCGCGCGCGACCGACAGCTTGTCTTCCGGCGACAGTTCGTCCATACCCAGAATCGCGATGATGTCGCGCAGTTCCTTGTAGCGCTGCAGCGTCTGCTGAACGCGACGGGTGATCGAGTAGTGCTCTTCACCGATCACGTTCGGGTCGATCTGGCGCGACGTCGAGTCGAGCGGGTCGACCGCCGGGTAGATACCCAGCGAAGCGATGTCACGCGACAGAACGACGGTTGCGTCCAGGTGGCCGAAGGTCGTGGCCGGCGACGGGTCGGTCAAGTCATCCGCAGGGACGTACACGGCCTGAACCGACGTAATCGAGCCCTTCTTGGTCGACGTGATGCGTTCCTGCAGCTTGCCCATTTCTTCAGCCAGCGTCGGCTGATAGCCCACTGCCGACGGCATACGGCCGAGCAGTGCCGACACTTCGGTACCGGCCAGCGTGAAACGGTAGATGTTGTCGACGAAGAACAGCACGTCGAGACCTTCGTCACGGAAGTGCTCGGCCATCGTCAGGCCGGTCAGCGCGACGCGCAGACGGTTGCCCGGCGGCTCGTTCATCTGGCCGTACACCAGCGCGACCTTGTCGAGAACGTTCGAGTCCTTCATTTCGTGGTAGAAGTCGTTCCCTTCACGGGTACGCTCGCCCACGCCCGCGAACACGGAGTAACCGCCGTGTTCCTTCGCGATGTTGTTGATGAGCTCCATCATGTTGACGGTCTTGCCCACGCCAGCACCGCCGAACAGGCCAACCTTGCCGCCCTTCGCGAACGGGCAGATCAGGTCGATGACCTTGATACCCGTTTCGAGCAGTTCGGTCGACGGCGACAGTTCGTCGAACGCCGGAGCCTTCTGGTGGATCGAACGCGTGTGTTCGCTTTCGATCGGGCCGGCTTCGTCGATCGGACGGCCGAGCACGTCCATGATACGGCCGAGGGTCGGCTTGCCGACCGGCACCGAAATCGGTTTTGCCGTGTTCTTCACGGTCAGGCCGCGGCGCAGGCCGTCGGATGCACCCAGACAAATGGTACGGACCACGCCGTCACCCAGCTGCTGCTGGACTTCGAGCGTCAGTTCCGAGCCATCGAGAATGAGCGCGTCGTAGATCTTCGGCATGCTGTCGCGCGGGAATTCCACGTCGATAACGGCGCCGATGCACTGTACGATCTTGCCTTCTACCAAAGCAGCAGTACTCATCGCTTTTCCTTTAAATACCTGATTCTTTACTCGCGCAAAGGCGCAGTTGTCGTCCCGGGCGCGCGCTTAAACAGCGGCTGCGCCGCCGACGATCTCCGACAGTTCTTTCGTAATCGCGGCCTGGCGGCTCTTGTTGTATACGAGCTGCAGTTCGCTGATCACCGTCTTCGCGTTGTCGGACGCGGCCTTCATCGCGACCATCCGCGCCGATTGCTCGGACGCCATGTTCTCCGCGACAGCCTGGTATACCAGCGCCTCGACGTAACGCACGAGCAGTTCGTCGACGACTGCCTGCGCGTCCGGCTCGTAGATGTAATCCCACGACGTGGCCGGCGTACCGTCATCGGCCTCGAAGTGCTCCGACGACAGCGGCAGCAACTGCTCGATCACGGCTTCCTGCTTCATCGTGTTGACGAAGCGCGTGTAAGCGATATAAACCGCCGACAGCTTGCCTTCCGAGTACAGATCGAGCTGCGTCTTCACGGCGCCGATCAGCTTGTCCAGGTGCGGGGTGTCGCCGAGGTGCACGACCTGCGACATCACCTTCGCGCCGAAGCGGTTCAGGAACCCGAGGCCCTTGCTACCGATCGCGGTGGCTTCGACCTTCTGGCCCTTCTCTTCCAGCTCCTTGAACTTCTGCACCGTCGCACGCAGCACGTTGGTGTTCAGACCACCGCACAGACCCTTGTCCGTCGTGACGAGGATGATGCCGGCCGTCGTCGCGCCGTCGTTCGCCACCATGAACGGGTGGCGGTACTCCGGGTTCGCACGGCTCATGTGCGCGGCGATGGCACGGACCTTGTCCGCGTACGGACGAGCGGCGCGCATGCGTTCCTGCGCGCGGCGCATCTTCGATGCGGCCACCATCTCCATCGCCTTCGTGATCTTGCGCGTGTTTTGCACGCTCTTGATCTTGCCGCGAATTTCCTTCATTCCAGCCATAGCTTGCTCCTTGACCGAAGCGGCGCGGGCGCATCAGCACCCGCGCGGCCTCAGTGTGTCACTCGCGGATCAATAGGCACCCGATTTCTTGAAGGATTCGATCGCCGCGCGCAGCGCGCCTTCGTCGTCCTTCGAGAGATCCTTGGTGTCTTCGATGCGCTTGATGAGGTCAGCGTGGCTGGTCTTCAGGTTGTCGCGCAGGCCCTTCTCGAACGACAGCACTTGCTTCACGTCGAGATCATCGAGGTAGCCGTTGTTCGCGGCGTACAGCGACACGGCCAGTTCCCACACCTGCAGCGGCTGGTACTGCGGCTGCTTCAGCAGTTCCGTCACGCGGCGGCCGCGCTCGAGCTGCTTGCGGGTCGCTTCGTCGAGGTCCGATGCGAACTGCGCGAATGCCGCCAGTTCACGGTACTGCGCGAGGTCGGTACGGATACCGCCCGACAGCTTCTTCACGACCTTCGTCTGAGCGGCGCCGCCGACTCGCGACACCGACACGCCGGCGTTGATTGCCGGGCGGATGCCTGCGTTGAACAGGTCGGTTTCCAGGAAGATCTGGCCGTCGGTGATCGAGATCACGTTCGTCGGAACGAACGCGGTCACGTCGCCAGCCTGCGTTTCGATGACCGGCAGTGCCGTCAGCGAGCCGCTCTTGCCCTTCACTTCGCCGTTCGTGAACTTCTCGACGTACTCTTCCGACACGCGAGCAGCACGCTCGAGCAGACGCGAGTGCAGATAGAACACGTCACCCGGGTAGGCTTCACGGCCCGGCGGGCGGCGCAGCAGCAGCGAGATCTGACGGTATGCCCAAGCCTGCTTGGTCAAGTCGTCATAGATGATCAGCGCGTCTTGACCGCGGTCGCGGAAGTATTCGCCCATCGTGCAGCCGGCGTACGGTGCCAGGTACTGCATCGCAGCCGAATCCGAAGCCGAAGCGGCGACGACGATCGTGTATTCCATCGCGCCCGTTTCTTCGAGCTTGCGAACCACGTTCATGATCGACGAAGCCTTCTGGCCGATCGCGACGTAGATACAGATCAGGTCCTTGCCCTTCTGGTTGATGATCGCGTCGAGCGCCACCGCGGTCTTGCCGCACTGACGGTCGCCGATGATCAGCTCACGCTGGCCACGGCCGATCGGCACCATCGCGTCGATCGACTTGATGCCCGTCTGCACCGGCTGCGACACCGACTTACGCCAGATCACGCCCGGAGCGATCTTTTCGATCGCGTCGGTCAGCTTCGCGTTGACCGGGCCCTTGCCGTCGATCGGGTTGCCGAGCGCGTCGACCACGCGGCCGACGAGTTCCGGACCAACCGGGACTTCCAGGATGCGGCCCGTCGTCTTGACGATGTCGCCTTCCGAGATGTGTTCGTATTCGCCGAGAATCACAGCGCCGACCGAGTCGCGCTCGAGGTTCAGCGCGAGGCCGAACGTGTTGCCCGGAAACTCGAGCATTTCGCCCTGCATCACGTCCGACAGGCCGTGGATGCGCACGATACCGTCGGTCACGGAGATCACGGTGCCCTGGTTGCGAACGTCTGCGCTCGCTTCAAGGCCCTGGATCCGGCTCTTGATCAGCTCGCTGATCTCAGAGGGATTGAGTTGCATTATTCGCTCCTGATAGTCAATTCTGTTGCGTGCCGGCGTGGCGCTCAGGCGGTCAAGGCAGCCTGCATCGATGCGAGGCGCGCGCGAACCGAGGTGTCGAGCACTTCGTCGCCGACCGTCACGCGCACGCCGCCGATCAGCGACGAATCGACTTCGACCGTCGGCTTCAGCTTGCGCTTGAACTTGCGTTCGAGGCCAGAGACGAGACTTTCGAGATCCGCGCCGTTCAGCGGGAACGCGCTCACGATCTCGGCGTCGGCTGCACCTTCACGTTCGTTCTTGAGCGCCTCGAACTGCTCGGCAATTTCCGGCAGCAGCGCGATACGATGATTGTCGACCAGCATCTGCACGAAGTTCTTCGCTTCTGCGCCGGCCGCGACCGGCGACTTCACCGCAGCAAGCAGCAGCTCGACCACTTGCGTGCGCGTCACCTTCGGGCTCGACGCGACCGACAGCACTTCCGGCAGACGCGCAACCTGGGCCAGCTCTTGCACGAGCGTGGACCAGGCGGCGATGTCACCTCCCTCGGCCACGCGGAACAGCGCTTCTGCGTAAGGGCGGGCGATGGTTGCAAGTTCGGCCATGATCAGAGCTCGGCTTTCAGTTGATTCAGCAGTTGGGCGTGGGCCGTTTGATCGACTTCGCGCTTCAGGATCTGCTCGGCGCCCTTCACGGCCAGCGAGGCGACTTCGCCACGCAGCGCTTCGCGCGCCTTCACGATTTGCTGTTCTGCTTCCGCCTTCGCCTGGGCGACGATGCGGGCGGCTTCAGCCTGGGCGTTGGCCTTGATTTCCTCGGCGACCGCCTGGGCACGCTTTTCAGCGTCGGCGATGCGCTGCTGGCCGTCGTTACGGGCCTGCGCGAGTTCCTGGTCCACGCGCTTGTGCGCTGCGTCGAGTTCCGCCTTGCCCTTCTCCGCGGCGGCGAGGCCGTCGGCGATCTTCTTCGAACGTTCGTCGAGGGCGTTGATCAACGGCGGCCACACGAACTTCATCGTGAACCACGCGAGGACCAGGAACACGACCATTTGCGCAAACAGAGTTGCGTTGAGATTCACGGTGTTTCCTTATCTGCTATCCGGAAAAATGAAACGGTAAGGCGCTCATCGAGTTGCATTCGATCAGCGCCCCAAGTCTCCGTTCCGCCCTGCGCCGGCTTGCGCCGGACGCATATTTCCGAGAAACCTTAGCCTGCGAGCTTCGACAGGAGCGGGTTCGCGAACGCGAACAGCATTGCGACACCAACACCGATCAG
Source organism: Burkholderia sp. Tr-862 (assembly GCF_011753085.1). Lineage (NCBI taxonomy): Bacteria > Pseudomonadati > Pseudomonadota > Betaproteobacteria > Burkholderiales > Burkholderiaceae > Burkholderia > Burkholderia sp. Tr-862. The sequence goes on along the minus strand of NZ_VWWG01000060.1, from coordinate 21,767 downwards.
GAATGCAGCGTCGATCAGGCCGGCCAGCAGGAACATCTTCGTTTGCAGCGGGTTGATGAGTTCCGGCTGACGTGCGCACGCTTCGATGTACTTGCCACCCATCAGCGCGATACCGATACAGGCGCCGATTGCACCCAGGCCGATGATGATGCCGATACCGATGGCGGTCAGACCCTGGATGTTGGCGATGTAAGCTTGCATGATCACTCCTTTGTGAAAAGACTTGGAACTGAGAATTAAAAAACTAAAACGAAGACTCTTTCTTGCACGCCGCGCTTAGTGCGTGTCGTGCGCCTGGCCGAGATACACCAGCGTCAGCATCATGAAAATGAATGCCTGCAACAGAACAATCAGGATGTGGAAGATTGCCCAGACGCTGCCCGCGATCACGTGACCAACGAAGCCGAGGAACGTTGCGTCGCCACCGAAGCTCCACATGCTGCCGAGCAGGGCGATCAACAGGAACAACAGCTCACCCGCGTACATGTTGCCGAACAGCCGCATGCCGAGCGAAACGGTCTTTGCAACGTATTCGACGATGTTGAGCGCGAGGTTCGGGATCCACAGCGCCGGGTGGCCGCCGAACGGGGCCGACAGCAGCTCATGCGCAAAGCCGCCCGCGCCCTTGATCTTGATGCTGTAGTAGATCATCAGGACGAACACGCCGAGCGCGATGCCGAGCGTGCCGTTCAGGTCGGCCGTCGGGACGATGCGATGGTGGGAAATCACGTCCGACAGACCGAGCAGGCCGATCACGCGGCCCGGCAGGTCGACCGGGAGGAAGTCGAGGGAGTTCATCAGCGCGACCCACACGAACACCGTGAGGGCGAGCGGCGCGATGAACGTACGATTGCCGTGGACGATGGCCTTCGACTGGTCTTCGACCATTTCGACGAGCATCTCGATCGCGCACTGGAAACGGCCCGGCACGCCCGACGTCGCCTTTCGGGCGGCCAGACGCAGCAGGAGGATCGTCACGATGCCGCACACGATCGACCAGAACAGCGTATCGAGATTCCAGACGTGGATATCGAAAATCGACGTCTGATGCGAGGTGGAGAAATTCTGCAAGTGGTGCGCAATGTACTCGGACGGATCCGGACGCGTGCCTTCGCTAGCTGCCATATCGTTAATGCCACCCAAATTGTCGAAAATCGTTTTGCCCCGTTCCGCAATACGCTATTGCGGGAACGGGCCGGTGCGGTTCGTTGTCGAAACCGCACGCTGCTTGTTTCTTACCGCCAGGCCAGCGCGATCCAGTACGTCTTCAGCACGACGAGGTACGTGATCAGGAACGGCACCCAGTGCACGCCGGCCCAGCCGAACGCCACTGCTGCGAACATCCCGATCGTCAGGCCGAGCTTCAGGGCTTCGCCCATCACCCAGCTCATGACGGTGGCCGAGCCACCTGCCTTCAGTCGTGCCACGAACAACGCGCTTGGCACCCAGCCGATCGCCCCGCCCAGAAACGCGGACTGCGCAGCGGCGCCCGGCGACTTTGAAAACAGCCACCACGCCAGCGTTGCAACCAGGGACAAGACCACCTGCGCGGCCACCACCTTGGAGGGGGTCACGCGCGACGGCTTGCTCACGTTCGGACCGAACAGCCTCTCGGCTTCCGTCCGCGTGAGCGGAACGATGTTGTTATCTTGTTGCTCGGCATCCCAGTCGTCGGCATCGGACTCGCGCCGTTCGCCGGCCGCTGAAGCGGTGCGTTGCGCTCGGTGATCATCGTGCCTGTCGTTCGGCGCCTGACCCGCCATCGCAATTTTCCGCAAAATCCTTGAACCCGGCCCCAGACTTTCCGAATGCTTTCAGGGGTGCCTAGCTAACAAATCCGGGCGATTGTAAGCGATAGTTGCAAGTGATTCAAGGCTTTAGAAGCGACAAAAACCTGTGCAAAACGACGCCTCATCATGTGAAAAACGCGCGAATCGACGACGTACGATGACAGTTGTAAGGTCGCTTTCCCGCACCGGTATTTCTTGCCCGAAAAAGTGCGGCGACGGGGAAATGACGCGGCATCGATGCCTGGGGCGGGCGTCATCGACGCGACGCGATCGCAGCAGGAATGCCGCGGTGACGCGACCGTGGAAAACGACCCGGCGCAACGATGCGGAACAAAGGAAATAGCGCGACCACCGCGTTGGGCGCAGCGCGCGAAATGCGCTCGGCTGCGAGCGGAACGATGCTCGCAATCAGTTGTTGTGCCGCCACAGAATATCGACTGTGAATCGCCGCACTTATCAACAGCCCGCCTTCGCAACGGCCGGGAACGCTGTGCGCCCGCCCCGCCAGGCTTGCAGCACGCCTGCACTGCAGGCGGCCGCGCCGCTCAACCGTGAATGAGCAACCACGCCCCCAGTGCCGCGCTCGCGATCGCGAACGGAATCGACACAAGGTGAAACGGCAGCCACATGCGTGGCTCCTTCGCGAGACGCACCGCGATCAGGTTCGCGAGCGAACTGATCGCGAAACCGAAGCCGCCCACCGATACGCCGAACGCGAGCGCACGCCAGTCGTGCGTGAATTCCGACAGCAGGATGGCCGCCGGCACGTTGCTGATTCCCTGTGACAGCACCGCACCTGCCGCGAACACACGCAGCGGCGAATCGAGATGGGTCCGCGCGATCGCGTCGTGGACGACGGGCAGCGCGGCCGCGCTGCGCAGCACGACGAACATCAGCACGAAGATCAGCAGCAACAGCCAGTCGATCTTCAGGACTGCGTCACGTTTTGCCACCAGCAGCGCGATCACGACGGCGATCAGGGCCGGCACCGGATGGTGCGCATCGGCCAGCAGCACGAATGCACCGAACAGCACCGCCGCGAGCAGCGCGTGCATGCGCTGCACGGGAACGGCCTCGACGTCTCCCGACAGGTCGAGCGGTTTCGCGCGAAACGCGCACGCCGTCAGCACGAGCAGCAGCGCCATCAGCGCCAGCGCGAGCGGCCCGAGCGTGACGACGAAGCGGCCGAACGACATGCCGCTCAATTGCCACAGGAAAAGGTTCTGGGGATTGCCGAGCGGCGTCGCGACGGACCCCGCGTTGACGGCCAGCGCGACCACGATCACGAGCCGCCGGAACGGCAGCGGCGTCAGCGCGCGCAGCGACACCATCAGCGGCACGACGACGAACAGCGCAACGTCGTTGGTGAGCCACATCGCGAGTGCCGCCGCGAACACGACGAGCAGCATCGCGAGCCCGCGCTCCGAATGCACGTGATGCACGATGCGATGCGCGAGCCACATCAGGCATCCGGACAACTCGAGCGCCTTGGTCAGCATCAGCAGGCCCGCGAGCGTCGCGACGGTCTGCCAGTCGACGCGCTCGGCCAGTGCGGCGATTGGTTGCGTATGCAACCATTGCAGAATAATCAGTGCAAGTGCCAGTACCGACAGCACAGGCTCTTTCAACAGCCAGGCAAGCCAACGGCGTGGCGCCGCCGCGCCCGTGTTCTCTATCAATCGCGCCTCGTTACTCTTCGGTCGCGACGTTGCCGCGCAGGCGCACGAGAATACCCTCGAGCGCATCGAGGTTGCCGAAATCGATCATCACCTGCCCTCGCCCGCGGCGGCCGAGCTTGATCTTCACCGTCGACGCGAGCAGGTCGGACAACTCCTCTTCGAGACGGCGCGTGTCGCGGCCGCCGTCATCCTTTGCGCGCGCCTTCACCGTCGGCACTTCCTTCGTCGTGTGCGCGACCAGCTTCTCGGTCTCGCGCACCGACATGCGCTTGTTGACGACCTGGTGCGCGAGCGTGATCTGCGTTGCCGCGTCGACCGCGAGCAGCGCACGCGCGTGGCCCATGTCGAGATCGCCGGCCAGCAGCATCGTCTGCACCGGCGCAGCGAGGTTCAGCAGGCGCAGCAGGTTCGACACCGCGCTGCGCGAACGGCCGACCGATTCGGCCGCCTGTTCGTGCGTGAAACCGAACTCGTCGAGCAGGCGCTGGATACCGTGCGCCTCTTCCAGCGGATTCAGATCCTCGCGCTGGATGTTCTCGATCAGCGCCATCGCGGCAGCAGCCTGATCGGACACGTCCTTCACGAGCACCGGCACTTCGTCGAGACCGGCCAGGCGTGCCGCGCGGAAACGTCGCTCGCCGGCGATGATCTCGTATTTGTCAGACGAAATGGGCCGCACCAGGATCGGCTGCATCACGCCTTGCGCGCGAATGCTGGCCGCCAGTTCCTGCAGGCTGCCTTCGTCCATCCGGGTCCGCGGCTGGTACTTGCCGGCTTGCAGCTTGCCGAGCGCGAGCGTGTTCGGTGCTCCTTCGATCTTCACCGCTTCGGTGATGTCCGCACTGCCGCCGAGCAGCGCTTCGAGGCCACGTCCCAAGCCCTTCTTCTTTGGTACCGCGTTCATGTCTTTCTTCCTCGCTTCGCTCATGTCCGGATCACGACACCTCGAACGCGCGCACGCGGTCGATCATCTCGGCACCGAATTGGATATACGCCTGCGCACCGCGCGAGTTGCGGTCGAACACGACGCCCGGCAACCCGTAACTCGGCGCTTCCGCCAGGCGCACGTTGCGCGGGATCACCGCGTCGAACACCTTGTCGCCGAAGTGCGCTTTCAGTTGATCGGAGACTTGCTGCTGCAGCGTGATGCGCGGATCGAACATCACGCGCAGCAAGCCGATGATCTTCAGGTCGCGGTTCATGTTCGCGTGAACCTGCTTGATCGTGTTGACGAGATCCGACAGCCCTTCCAGTGCGAAGTACTCGCACTGCATCGGAATCACGACGCCATGTGCCGCGCAGAGTCCGTTCAGCGTCAGCAGCGACAGCGTCGGCGGGCAATCGATCAGCACGAAGTCGTAGTCGTCGGCCACGCGCTCGAGCGCGGCTTTCAGCCGACGCTCGCGGTTGTCGATGCCGATCAGCTCGATCTCGGCACCGGACAGCTCGCGGTTGGCCGGCAGCACGTCGTACGTGACGCCCTCCGGACGCACGCGCGCTTCCGTCACCGATACGCCGTCGATCAGCACTTCGTACACGGTCGACTCGCAGGCGGCCTTGTCGATCCCGCTGCCCATCGTCGCGTTGCCCTGCGGGTCGAGATCGATCAGCAGGACTCGTTGCTCCTGCGCTGCAAGGCTTGCGGCGAGATTGACCGATGTCGTCGTCTTGCCGACGCCCCCCTTCTGGTTCGCAACGCAGAAGATCTTTGCCATCGTTGGTGTGTTCCCTTTACCTTCAAACAAACGGCGCGCTACCGCGCGCCTTCAATTCGCCTCGTCGACGACGACCTCGATCAGATGCCGTTCGGCATCGAGCATCGGTACCGCCAGCCGCATCGTCTGCTTTACGCGGCTGCCTTCCGGCAGTCGTGCAATTTCGTCGTCCGGGTGAACACCCTTCATTGCCCAGATCGATCCGCCGGGCGCGACGAGATGTCGAGCAAGTTTAACGAAGTCGGATAGATCCGCGAAGGCGCGGGACACGATCATGTCGAATTTTTCCGGCACTTCGACACCCGGCTGCAGCAATTCGACCCGTCCGGTGACGACCGACAGGTTCGCGAGCTTCAGCTCCGCGCGCATTTGCGTCTGGAATGCGGACTTTTTCTGCACGATATCGTTCAACGTCACCTGCCAGTCCGGCTGGACGATCGCCAGCACGATGCCAGGCAGCCCGCCGCCCGAACCCACGTCGAGCACGCGCGCCGATGCACGGTCGCGCAGATGCGGAACGATGGAGAGCGAATCGAGAATGTGCTGGATCAGCATCTGCTTCGGGTCGCGGATCGCGGTCAGGTTGTAGACCGCGTTCCACTTGCCGAGCAGCGCGACATAGTCGAGCAGCTGATTGCGTTGTGCATCCGTCAATGCGATGTCGAGCGCAGCCGTGCCGTCGACGAGCATCTGCTCAAGTACGTCCCGATTAACCGCCGGCGCGCGACGCGCCGTCATTGTTGCGTCGGGACGGTGCCGTCCCCCTGCTCCGTCGCCTCTGCGGCGGTGCCGTTACGACGGCCAAGGCCACGGCGTTTCAGGTGCACCATCAGCAACGAGATCGCAGCCGGCGTGACGCCCGAGATCCGCGATGCCTGGCCGATCGTTTCCGGCCGGAACTCGTTCAGCTTCTGGCTCACTTCGAATGACAGGCCGCGAACCTCGCGGTAGTCGATACCGTCCGGCAGGCGCGTGTTCTCGTTCGCATCGTTGCGCTCGATCTCGCTCGCCTGTCGCTCGATATAGCCCTGATATTTGATGCCGATCTCGACCTGCTCCTTGATCTGCTCGAGCAGCACCGGATCGTCGGCCAGCGGTTCGGCCGGCGCGCATTCGCCACCCTTCAGGCCGCACACGCCGTCGTAGGTGATGCCCGGGCGGCGCAGCAGTTCGGCGAGGCTGTACTCGTGATCGATCGCCTTGCCGAGCAAAGCCGTCGCCTCTTCCGGCGGCAGCGTCTTCGGCGTGACCCACGTCGACTTCAGGCGTTCGGTTTCACGTGAAACAGCGTCGCGCTTCCGGCTGAATGCGTCCCAGCGCGCGTCGTCGACGAGCCCCAGTTCGCGGCCGATCTCGGTCAGACGCATGTCCGCATTGTCTTCGCGCAGGCTCAAGCGGTACTCCGCACGGCTCGTGAACATCCGGTACGGCTCGGCCACGCCGCGGGTGACGAGGTCGTCGACCAGCACGCCCAGGTAGGCCTGGTCGCGACGCGGGCACCATGCGTCCTTCTCCTGCACGTAGCGGCCGGCGTTCAGGCCGGCCAGCAGGCCTTGCGCGGCCGCTTCTTCGTAGCCGGTCGTGCCGTTGATCTGGCCCGCAAAGAACAGCCCGTTGATCGCCTTCGTCTCGAGCGATGCCTTCAGCGCGCGCGGGTCGAAGTAGTCGTACTCGATCGCGTAGCCGGGGCGCAGGATGTGCGCGTTCTCGAGGCCGCGCATCGAGTGCACGAGCTCAAGCTGTACGTCGAACGGCAGGCTCGTCGAAATCCCGTTCGGATAGAACTCGTTGGTCGTCAGCCCTTCCGGCTCGAGGAAGATCTGGTGGGATTCCTTCGACGCGAACCGATGAATCTTGTCCTCGATCGACGGGCAGTAACGCGGGCCGACGCCTTCGATCACGCCTGTATACATAGGCGAACGGTCGAGCCCGCCGCGAATGATGTCGTGCGTGCGCTCGTTCGTATGCGTGACCCAGCACGGCAGCTGCTGCGGATGCTGTTCCGCGCGGCCCAGGAACGAGAACACGGGAATCGGATCGAGGTCGCCCGGCTGCTCGTCCAGCTTCGAAAAGTCGATCGAGCGGCCGTCGATACGCGGCGGCGTACCGGTCTTCAGGCGGCCCTGCGGCAGCTTCAGCTCCTTCAGGCGCGCTGACAACGATACGGCCGCCGGATCGCCCGCGCGACCGCCCGTATAGTTGTTCAGACCGACGTGAATCTTGCCGTCGAGAAACGTACCTGCCGTCAGCACCACCGCACGCGCGCGGAAGCGGATGCCGATCTGCGTGACGGCGCCAACCACGCGGTCGCCTTCGACCATCAGGTCGTCCACGGCCTGCTGGAACAGCCACAGGTTCGGCTGATTCTCGAGCCGATGGCGGATCGCGGCCTTGTACAGGATGCGGTCGGCCTGAGCGCGCGTCGCACGCACGGCCGGGCCCTTCGACGAATTGAGGATCCGGAACTGAATACCGCTCTCGTCCGTCGCGGCAGCCATCGCGCCGCCGAGCGCATCGACTTCCTTGACCAGATGGCCCTTGCCAATGCCGCCGATCGACGGATTGCAGCTCATCTGCCCGAGCGTTTCGATGTTATGGGTCAGCAGCAGCGTCTTCGCACCCATACGGGCCGATGCCAACGCGGCTTCCGTGCCGGCGTGCCCGCCACCGACAACGATGACGTCAAATTCTGTGGGAAAAAGCATGGTGGATTCCGTACACAGGACTGCGCACGAACCTATCTGAGAAATGTATGGGCCGAATTATAGCGGGTTCGCTTTTCACTCGAAGGCCATCCGAATGGTAGGGCCGGTTCATTTCGCCGTTTTTTTTTGGCCAATCGGCCGAGCTGTGCCGTCCATCCTGCTACGCCGATGTGCGCTGCGACCTCGACGCACATCGCCAAGCTGTGCAAAACCGAGGGTCGACATCTCTGCTGCTCACAGTATTTCCGGTCGATCGCCCGATACTTATCCCCTGTGCCGTTCGTCGCACGGCAATAGCGGGCTGTCGTGCACACAACGCTCGTTACCCTGTGCAACCCGACACGATAGGCACCCCCGCCCCCATCACAGCGCCTCGGCTGGTTGCTCCGGCACTTATCCCCAATCCCGATTCACCGGCGTAACGCCCTGCCCCCGAAAACAAAAACGGCGTGTTTCACGTGAAACACGCCGCCCGTTTCCCGCCAACCGCGCAACCATCAAGCCGTTTTCTTCGCCAGCCCGAGGTAGGTTTCGATCACGCGGGGATTTTGTGCCAGCTCGGCCGCCGGCCCTTCCAGCGCCAACTCGCCCGTTTCCAGTACATAGCCGTAGTCCGAGATCTGCAGTGCCGCCCGCGCGTTCTGCTCGATCAGCAGCGTCGCCACACCTGTGCCGCGCAACGCGCTGATGATATGAAAAATCTCCTTCACGATCAGCGGCGCCAGCCCGAGGCTCGGCTCATCGAGCATCAGCAGGTCGGGTTTGCCCATCAGCGCGCGGCCCACCGCAAGCATCTGCCGCTCACCGCCCGACAGCGTACCGGCCGCCTGCTTGCGCCGCTCCTGGAGCCGTGGAAACAGCGTAAATACGTGATCGAGCTGGTCGAGAAAGTTCGACTCCCCCGCGAGCTTGCGTCGATACGCACCCAGCACGAGGTTGTCCTCGACCGTCATCGTGCTGAACAGCTCGCGCTTTTCCGGCACGAGGCACATCCCGCGCGCGACGCGTTGCTCGACCGGCAGCGCGCCCACGTCGTGGCCGCGGTACATGACCGCGCCCGACGCATGCCCGGTCACGGGCAATGCGCCCATGATCGCGTTCAGCATCGTCGACTTGCCCGCACCGTTCGGGCCGATCACGCTGACGATCTGCCCGGCGCCCACCTTGATCGCCGCACCGTGCAGCGCCTCGACTTTCCCGTATCGGACCGCCAGTCCGCGCACCTCGAGAATCGGCATCGCCGTGTCCGCCGTCATCACTCCACCCCGCCCAGATACGCTTCGAGCACCGCCGGATCCTGCTGCACGTCCTGCGGCAGCCCTTCCGCGATCCGCGTGCCGAATTCCATCACCACCAGCCGATCGGTGAGATTCATCACGAAATCCATGTCATGTTCCACGAGCAACACGCTCATCCCTTCGGCCTTCAGGCGCCGCAACAGATCGGCGAGTTGCTGCTTCTCCTGATAGCGCAGCCCGGCGGCCGGCTCGTCGAGCAGCAGCAGTGTCGGGTCGCAGCACAGCGCGCGGGCGATTTCGAGAATCCGCTGCTGGCCGAGCGCGAGGCTGCCCGCTTCGTCGTACAGGTGCTTTTCGAGCCCGACGCGGCGGATCTGGCGTGCCGCTTCGGCCAGCAGTTGCGCCTCCTCGTGCGCGTTGAGCCGCGCGATGCTGCGCCATACGCCCGTATGGCCACGCAGATGCGCGCCGATCGCGACATTCTCGAGCACCGTCATGGTCGGCAGCAGCTTCACGTGCTGGAACGTACGGCCGATCCCGCGCCGGACGATCTGACGCGACGTGAGCCCGTCGATCCGCTCGCCGCGGAACGTGATCGTGCCGCCGGTCGGTTGCAGCACGCCGGTCACGAGGTTGAACGTGGTCGACTTGCCGGCGCCGTTCGGGCCGATCAGGCCGATGATCTGCCCCGCCTTCACGTCGAAACTGACATCGTTGACGGCCACCAGCCCGCCGAACTGCTTGCGCGCGTTGTCGACGACGAGCAGCGGCTCGCCGGCTACCGGTTTCGCACGCTGCGGCAGCGGATCGGCCTGGTCGGGCACATGTGCGCGCGGCCCGCGCGGAAACAGCTTCGCGACGAACGGCCATACGCCCTGGCGCGCGTACTGCAGCAACAGCACCATCAGCACGCCGAACACGATGATCTCGAAGTTGCCTTCCGAGCCGAGCAGCTTTGGCAGCAGCGTCTGCAGGTAGTCCTGCAGCACGGTGAGGATCGCCGCACCGAGCACCGCGCCCCACACATGCGACACGCCGCCGACCACGGCCATGAACAGGAATTCGATCCCGTGGTTCAGCCCGAACGGGGTCGGGTTCACCGCGCGCTGGAGGTGCGCGTACAGGAACCCCGATACCGCGGCGAGCACGGCCGCGTAGACGAAGATCACGACGCGCATCCATGCGGTGTTCACCCCCATCGCCTCGGCCATCACCCCGCCGCCGCGCAGCGCGCGGATCGCGCGGCCGGGGCGGCTGTTGAGCAGGTTCTGCACCGACACGATCGCCGCCAGCACGACGGCCCAGATCAGGAAGTACAGGCTGCGGCCGCTTCCGAGCTCGATGCCGAACAGGTTCAACGCCGGAATCCCGTTGATCCCGTCGTACTTGCCGAGCAGCTCGAGGTTACCGAACAGATAGAACAGCGCGAGGCCCCACGCGATCGTGCCGAGCGGCAGGAAGTGCCCGGACAGGCGCATCGTGACCGCACCAAGCACGAGCGCGACGAGCGCCGTCAGCACGACGCCGACGATCAGCGCGAGCCACGGCGACACGCCGTATCGCGTCGTCAGGAACGCCGTCGCATACGCGCCGATGCCGACGAACGCGGCCTGCCCGAAACTCGTCATCCCGCCGACACCCGTCAGCAGCACGAGCCCGATCGCGACGATCGCGTAGAGGCCGATGTAGTTCAGCAGCGTGATCCAGTATTCGGGCACCTGCAGCGCGCCGGGCAGCACCGGCAGCGCGAACAGCACCACGAGAAACACCCAGAAGGTCTGGTTGCGTACCATCGTCTTCATCGCGTCACTCCTCTTCCTCTTCCGCATGCGGCGTCGCGAAACTGCGCCACAGCAGCACCGGGATGATCAGCGTGAACACGATCACTTCCTTGTACGCGCTCGCCCAGAACGACGAATACGATTCGAGCACGCCGACGAGCAGCGAGCCCGCGGCCGCGAGCGGATAGCTGACCAGCCCGCCGATGATCGCGCCGACGAAGCCCTTCAGGCCGATCAGGAAGCCGGAGTCGTAATAGATGGTCGTCAGCGGACCGACGAGGATGCCGGACAGCACGCCGAGCCCCGCTGCCAGCGTGAACGCCAGCCGCCCGGCTTCGGTCGTGCCGATGCCGACGAGCCGCGCGCCGAGCCGGTTCACCGACGTCGCGCGCAGTGCCTTGCCGGCGATCGTGCGACCGAAGTACATGTAGAGCGCACCGATCAGCACCAGCGCGGTCACGACCACGAGAATGCTCTGCACCGACACCGTCATGCTGCCGACCGACAGCGACGCATCCGCGAATCCGTTGGTACGCGAGCCTTCCGCGCCGAACATCACGAGCCCGAGGCCGACCATCGCGAAATGGACGGCGACCGACACGATCAGCAGCAGCAGCGTCGTGCCTTCGGCGATCGGCTGATAGACGAGCCGGTAGACGAACGGCCCCATCGGCACGACGATCGCGAGCGTCAGTGCGATCTGCGCGAGCATAGGCAACGGCTGCGCCGCAAAGCTGCGCGTGAGCGCGAACACCGCAAGCGGCAGCAGCACGTAGCGGCTCGCCAGCGTCGCGAGCGTGCGGCCGAGCTGATGGCGGCGTTCGCGATGGCGGACCAGGCCGCCGACTTCCAGCATGAAGCACGCGATCCCCATCACGAACAACAGCCAGCAGGTAGCGGGAAATTTCTGCGCCTGCAACGCCGCAAGCGTGAGCGCGCCGTAGGCGACGAATTCGCCCTGGGGAATGAAGATCACCCGCGTGACGGAAAACACCAGCACGAGCGCCAGCGACAGCAATGCATAAATGGCGCCGGTCGTGATGCCGTCTTGCGCGAGGATCGCCGCAATCGAGAGATCCATACGTTTCGTGTATCGAGAATGCTGCGGAGAAACGGCGACGGGAGCGGCCCGCGTACGCGGACGCCAAGACCGGAAGATCAGGCGTCGTGCGGCGGCTTCCCGGACATTCCATGCGGCGCGAGCGCGGGCCGCCAGGCCCGCCGCGCTGCCGACGGCGCGCACGGCGCCGTTCGCGCCGCGCCCGCCGGTTTCACGTGATGCTTACTCGGCCTGCAGCTTCCACTTGCCGTCGACGATCTGCACCATCACGCGCGCACGCGTGTCGAAGCCGTTGTGGTCGGTCGACGTCGTGTTGATCACGCCGTGCGACACCGGCAGGTCCTTCACGCTCTCGAGCGACGCGCGCAGCGCCTCGCGGAACGCCTCGGTGCCCGGCTGGCCCTTCTTCAGCGCGTCGGGAATCGCGCGCTGCAGCAGCAGCCCCGCATCCCACGCATGCCCGCCGAAGGTCGACAGCGAGCCCGCGCCGTACGCCTTCTCGTACGCAGCCTTGTAGCCGAGCGCCGGCTTCTTCACCGGATTCGAATCCGGCAGCTGATCGGTCACGAGCACCGGGCCGGCCGGCAGGATCTCGCCTTCGCAATCCTTGCCGCACACGCGCAGGAAGTCGTTATTTGCGACGCCGTGCGTCTGGTACACCTTGCCCTTGTAGCCGCGCTCCTTGAGCGTCTTGGCCGGCAGCGCGGCCGGCGTGCCCGAACCGGCGATCAGCACCGCGTCGGGATTCGAGCCCAGCAGCTTCAGCACCTGCCCCATCACCGACGCGTCGGTGCGGTTGTAGCGCTCGTTCGACACGACCTTCAGCCCGTTCTTCGCGGCGGCCGCGTTGAACGTGTTGTACCAGCTGTCGCCGTACGCGTCGGCGAAGCCGATGAAGCCGATCGTCTTCACGCCGTGCTTCGCCATGTAGCCGGCGATCGCGTCAGCCATCAGCTGGTCGTTCTGCGGCACCTTGAACATCCACGCGCGCTTCGCGTCCATCGGCGCGATGATCTGCGCGCTCGCCGCGAGCGAGATCGTCGGCGTCTTGCCCTGCGACACCGGATCGAGCATCGCGAGCGAATTCGGCGTGACGGACGAACCGATGATCGCGTCGACGTGATCCTCGTCGATCAGCTTGCGCACGTTCTGCACCGCGCGGCTCGTGTCGGACGCATCGTCGAGCACGATGTACTGGACGCTCTTGCCCGCGATTTCCTTCGGCAGCAGCGCGATCGTGTTCTTTTCCGGAATCCCGAGCGATGCGGCCGGCCCGGTGGCCGACAGCGTCACGCCGATCTTCACCTGTGCCGACGCCGGGGCTGCCGCACACACGAGGCCCGCGGCAAGCAGAACCTCCATCCATCGATTCATCTTCATTTACGTTGTCTCCAAACGCTGCTCGAAAAATCCGCGGGTCGCTCGGGCGGCTCCCGGTCCTCAAACAAGTTAATAATTTAACTATCTCGCCGTGCCGCGCCTACGCTCGTTTTCCCGTGAAACGCACGCGCCGCGACCGCGCCCCGGCGGCACCGCGCACGCATGCGCCGCCGCGCATTCCGAAGCGGTCGTTCGACCGTCACGATGCGCGACAGCAATGTCGTCAGGATGAAGCAAGCGCGGAAATGCGGCTTTGCGGAAAACGCGATCGATGCGCAGGCAACGATCGCCGGCAGGTCCACCGGCCGGACCGGATTCGGCCACGCACGCGGGCGGCGCAAGATCGGAAGAGCGGCCGTTCATGTGGATGCGAACGCAACGACCGGAGAAACAGCCGTGCCGGCCAATCGCGCCGGAGCGTGCATACCGGCCGCAGGGCGGCTCGTGAAAGCGCGGGCATACCCATGCGCTCCCCAAGCCATACGAGCGGCGCCAGCCGCCTCTCGCGCCCCGATCCATCGTCCTGCGCTTCTCATCCAACCGTACTCCCTCTTCTGCATTTTGCTTGTAGGAGAACTGCCGACCGATTTTCCCGACCGCGCGGTCGGCGAAAGCTGAGTGTAACGGACGCTTTTTGCGCACGCCAACCGGGTAAGCCCGGACGGCATGCATGCGGCTGCGCGCCAGCGGCGATCGACTGGCAGGCATGACGAAAACGGGGGGACGGGGGTGAAACGCGGGCAGTGCGAAGCTGAATACGGGCGCGCGGAACGCGGCGCCGCTCCCCTGCACCATCGAGGGAAATTCGCGCACACAAATGAAAAAGCGCTGTTGGATTCCGTCCAACAGCGCTTTGGGGTCCGGGCACTTTGTGCCTCGATTGTCTCCTCGTTCTCCACCTGCAAATTCGTTTCGCGGTGCATCAGAACTGAAACGAAGATTAAAGGACCTTTCATGCTGCGACAACTTAGCATTTACCCCTATGGTGCATCGCCGCACGAAAATGGGGCACCAGCCTTGCCGCGCGGCGCCGGCCGGAGGCCGCCGAAACGCCCTTCCCGGCCGTCCCGGATGGTGCTTCGCATCAACCCGTCGCACCGGCGCGATGCACTCAGGACGGCCTGAGCGTCTTGACCCGCGCGACCATCTCGCCGACGATCCCGCGCCGGAATGCCAGCACGCACGCGATGAAGATCAGCCCCGTGACGATCGTCGTCGATTCGCCGAGCGAGTGGAACCAGCCGATGCCGGTGACCGACGCGAGCCATTCGCCGATGTCACCGAGCCGGTCCTCCAGCGCGACGATCAGCGCCGCGCCGAGCAACGGCCCGAACAGCGTGCCCATCCCGCCGACGAGCGTCATCAGCACGACGAGGCCGGACATCGTCCAGTGCGCGTCGGACAGCGTCTCGAAGCCGAGCACCAGCACCTTCAGCGAACCGGCCAGCCCCGCGAGCCCGGCCGACAGGATGAACGCGAGCAGCTTGAAGCGATCGGTGTCGTAGCCGAGCGAGATCGCACGCGCCTCGTTCTCCTTGATCGCGACGAGCACCTGGCCGAACGGCGAGTGCACGATTCGCACGATGAACGCGCACGCTGCAACGATCACCGCGAGCACGACGTAGTAGAGCGCGACGTCGTTCGACAAGTCGACGAGCCCGAACAGGTGTCCGCGCGGCACGCCCTGCAGGCCGTCCTCGCCGTGCGTGAACGGCGCCTGGAGGTAGATGAAGTAGACCATCTGCGCGAACGCGAGCGTGATCATCGCGAAGTAGATGCCCTGCCGCCGGATCGCGAACAGCCCGACGATGAGCCCGAGCAGCGTCGCGGCGAACGTGCCGACCAGCACGCCGAGCTCCGGCGTGAAGCCGAGCGTCTGGATCGTATAACCGGTGCCGTAACCGGCGGTCGCGAGGAACATCGCATGGCCGAACGACAGCAGCCCCGTATAGCCGATCAGCAGGTTGAACGCGGCCGCGAACAGCGCGAACGTGAGCACCTTCATCACGAAGACCGGATACGCGCCGATGAACGGCGCGGCGAGCAGTGCGGCGAGCAGCACGCCGTA
This sequence comes from Burkholderia sp. Tr-862, assembly GCF_011753085.1. Taxonomy (NCBI): domain Bacteria; kingdom Pseudomonadati; phylum Pseudomonadota; class Betaproteobacteria; order Burkholderiales; family Burkholderiaceae; genus Burkholderia; species Burkholderia sp. Tr-862. Next base: position 6,351 of record NZ_VWWG01000060.1, on the reverse strand, counting down.
GAGCACTTTTCTCTGCATCATTTTTCCTTGCCGAACAGGCCCGCCGGACGGATCAGCAGCACGATCGCCATGATCACGAACACGACCGTGGCCGACGCTTCCGGATAGAACACGCGCGTGAAGCCCTCGATCACGCCGAGCAGCAGCCCCGTGATGATCGAACCGAGAATCGAGCCCATCCCGCCGATCACGACCACCGCGAACACGGTGATGATCATCGGCTGGCCCATCAGCGGCGACACCTGGATCACCGGCGCGGCGAGCACGCCGGCAAACGCCGCGAGCGCGACGCCGAAGCCGTAGGTGAGCGTGATCATCATCGGCACGTTCACGCCGAACGCCTCGACGAGCTTCGGGTTCTCGGTACCGGCACGCAGATAGGCGCCCAGGCGCGTCTTCTCGATCACGAACCAGGTCGCGAGACACACCGCGAGCGACGCGACGACCACCCACGCGCGGTAGTTCGGCAGGAACATGAAGCCGAGATTGGTCGCGCCGGACAGCTGCGACGGCACGTCGTACGGCTGGCCGGACGAGCCGTAGATCGAGCGAAACACACCTTCGACGACGAGCGTGAGGCCGAACGTGAGCAACAGCCCGTACAGGTGATCGAGCTTGTACAGCCAGCGCAGCATCGACCGCTCGACCAGGATCCCGAACGCGCCGACGATCAGCGGCGCGAGCGCGAGCATTGCCCAATACGGCAACCCGAGGTACGACAGCCCCATCCATGCGAGCATCGCACCCAGCATGAACAACGCGCCGTGCGCGAAGTTGATCACGTTGAGCAGCCCGAAGATCACCGCGAGCCCGAGGCTCAGGATCGCGTAGAACGAGCCGTTGACGAGCCCGAGCAGCAACTGGCTCAGCATCGCCGGCAACGGAATGCCAAAGATTTCCATCGACTTAGCCGTCAGTATGAGTTTCGTTGCGTGCGCAACCTTCAAGCCGCGGCGCACGCGAGCGGCGCAGCGATCTCATCGCCGCGGCCGCCGCAGAGCGCCGCCATGCCGCTACGTCGCGCTTACTTCCACAGCGCGCAACGCGATTCCTGCTTGGTGCCGAACGCCTGGTCGCCCGGAATCGTCGCGAGCACCTTGTAGTAGTCCCATGGCTCCTTCGACTCCGACGGCTTCTTCACTTCCATCAGGTACATGTCGTGAATCATGCTGCCGTCCTGGCGGATCGCGCCCTTCGCGTAGAAGTCGTTGATCTTCATCTTCTTCAGCTCGGCCATCACCTTGTCGGATTCGGTCGTGCCGGCGGCCTGCACGGCCTTCAGGTAGGTCGTCACCGACGAGTAGTCGGCCGCCTGCAGGCTCGACGGCATCTTCTTCATCTTGCCGAAGTAGCGCTGCGCCCACTGGCGCGATGCCGCATCGCGGTTCCAGTACCAACTGTCGGTCAGCACGAGGCCCTGCGTCGTTTCGAGGCCGAGGCTGTGCACGTCGTTGATGAACATCAGCAGCCCGGCGAGCTTCATCGTCTTCGTGATGCCGAATTCCTTCGCGGCCTTGATCGAGTTGATCGTGTCGCCGCCCGCGTTCGCGAGGCCCAGGATCTGCGCCTTCGACGATTGCGCCTGCAACAGGAACGACGAGAAATCCGACGCGGACAGCGGGTGGCGCACCGCGCCGAGCACCTGCCCGCCGTTCGCCTTCACGACGTCGGACGTGTTCTTCTCGAGCGCCTTGCCGAACGCGTAGTCGGCGGTCAGGAAGAACCACGTCTTGCCGCCCTGCTTCACCACCGCCGAGCCGGTGCCTTTCGCGAGCGCCATCGTGTCGTACGCATAGTGCACCGTGTACGGCGTGCACTCCTCGTTCGTCAGCGTGTCCGCGCCCGCACCGATGTTGATGTAGACCTTCTTCTTCTCCGCGGCGAGCTTGGCCATCGCCAGCGCCGTTCCCGAATTCGTGCCGCCGACGAGCAGGTCGAGCCCGCCGCGGTCGATCCATTCGCGCGCCTTCGACGCGGCAATGTCCGCCTTGTTCTGGTGATCCGCGTACACGACCTCGATCGGCTTGCCGAGCACCTTGCCGCCGAAGTCGGCGACCGCCATGCGAATCGCCTCGAGGCCGCCCTGACCGTCGATGTCCGCATACAGCCCCGACATGTCGGTGACGAAACCGATCTTCACGGTATCCGCGGCATGCGCGGCGCCGGCGGTGAACGCGGCGGTCGCGAGCGCGAGACAGGCCTGTGCGAGGGTCTTCATTTTCATTGACGTCTCCTGTTTTTCTGATGCGTTGTGGTTGTTCGAGGGCCGCCACGGCTAGCGGCTAGGGAAACGGGGGCGGCGTCACACCCCAAGCAGGTCGTGAAGGATCGGCATCTTGCCTTCCAGTTCGGATGCACGGAAATGCTCGACGATGCGGCCATGCTCCATCACGTAGAAGCGGTCGGCGAGCGGCGCGGCAAAGCGGAAATTCTGCTCGACCATCACGACCGTGTAGCCGCGCGCCTTCAGCGCGACGATCATGCGCGCGAGCGCCTGCACGATCACCGGCGCGAGGCCTTCGGAGATTTCGTCGAGCAGCAGCAGGTTCGCGCCGGTGCGCAGGATCCGCGCCACCGCGAGCATCTGCTGCTCGCCGCCGGACAGCCGCGTGCCCTGGCTCTGCCGGCGCGACGCGAGATTCGGGAACATCGCGTAGATCTCGTCGAGCGGCATCGCATGCTCGCGCGGCCCGATCAGCGGCGGCAGCATCAGGTTCTCCTCGCACGACAGGCTCGAGAAGATTCCACGCTCCTCCGGACAATAGCCGACGCCGAAATGCGCGATGCGGTGCGTCGCGAGACCGATCGTCTCGTTGCCCGCGACCTTGATCGACCCACTGCGGCGGCCGGTGAGGCCCATGATCGCGCGCAGCGTCGTGGTGCGGCCCGCGCCGTTGCGGCCGAGCAGCGTCACGACCTCGCCGCGATGAACGCTCAGGTCGACACCGTGCAATATGTGGGATTCCCCGTACCAGGCCTCGAGGCCCGTGATCTCCAGCGCGGGCGTGCCGCTCTCGACGCCGCTCAATTCGCGTTCCTCCCGTTCGCTGCGCTTCATGCGTGCGCCCCCGCGAGCGCCGCGTCGGCGCTGCCCATGTAGGCTTCGATCACGAGCGGATTCTTCGACACCTCCGCATACGAGCCTTCAGCCAGCACCTCGCCGCGCTGCAGGACGGTAATCGTATCGGAGATGCCGGCGATCACGTTCATGTTGTGCTCGACCATCAGGATCGTGCGGCCGCTCGCGACCTTCTTGATCAGTGCGGTCACGCGGTCGACGTCCTCATGGCCCATCCCTTGCGTGGGCTCGTCGAGCAGCATCAGTTCGGGTTCCATCGCGAGCGTCGTCGCGATCTCGAGCGCGCGCTTGCGGCCGTATGCAAGCTCGACGGTCGGCACGTGCGCGAAATCGGTGAGGCCGACCTGCGTGAGCAGGTCCATCGCGCGATCGTCGAGCCGCTTCAACGTGCGCTCGCTGCGCCAGAAATGGAATTCGGTGCCGAGCGAGCGCTGCAGGCCGATGCGCACGTTCTGCAGCGGGCTCAGGTGCGGGAATACCGCCGAGATCTGGAATGAACGAATGATGCCGCGGCGGGCGACCTGCGCGGGGCGCTCGTCGGTGATGTCGATGCCATTGAAGACGATCTGACCGGCCGTCGGTGTCAGGAACTTGGTCAGCAGATTGAAGCAGGTGGTCTTGCCCGCGCCGTTCGGTCCGATCAACGCATGGATCGCACCGCGGCGCACACGCAGGTTGACACCGTTCACGGCGGTGAAGCCCCTGAATTCCTTCGTCAGTCCGCGTGTTTCGAGAATCGTGTCGCCGAGAATCATGTTCCCTTCCGTACGAAGTCAGGCGAACCACCGGGAAGATTCGCGCAAGCGACCGCGAACAGGTCTGCGGATGAGCGGGCTGTCCCCGGACGCCGTATGACGCATCGAGGGTGGTCTCCCGCGCCGACGCGTATGCACATTGCGCAACATTGTCGCCCCGTTGGTGCAGTGCAATCATCGGGATTTGCACTTATAGGGCTGGCCGCCATATCCGATGCGGCGCTTCGCGAATTTTCGACGTGTTTTTTTGACACGCGCATCATCGGTACTCGCATGCGCATCGCGCGTGCCTGCGCGAACGCACGCACACTGTGCACGTTTATCTCACCAATCCGGTGCGATCCGCTCGCTTCGGCTTGCTTCGCATAGCGAATCAGCGGGCGACTGGATGCTGGCCCGCTGTCGTGGATGTCAGCGTGGTGTCATGCCGCCGTCACCGATGCTTCCGTTCGCGCGTGCGTCGCGTCGTGCGCAGCGCGTCGATCGGCGCGGATCATGTCGCTCGCGCGCTCGGCGATCATCAGCGTCGGCGAATTCGTGTTGCCCGACGTAATGAACGGCATCACCGATGCATCGACGATCCGCAGCCCCGCGATGCCGCGCACGCGCAGCCGGCTGTCGACGACGGCCCGCTCGTCGTCCGCGCGCCCCATCCGGCACGTGCCGACCGGATGGAAGATCGTGGTGCCGATCGCACCCGCCGCATCGATCAGTTCGGCTTCGGTCCGATATTGCGTGCCCGGCAGAATCTCCTCCGGACGATAGCGCGCGAGCGCCGGCGCCGACGCGATCCGGCGTGTGAGGCGCAGCGCGTTCACGGCGACATGACGATCGTGGTCGGTCGACAGATAGTTCGGCGCGATCGACGGCGCCACGCCCGCATCGGGGCTCGCGATGTGCACGCTGCCGCGCGAGCTCGGCCGCAGATGGCAGACGGACGCCGTAAAGGCGTTGAAGCCGTGCAGCGGCTCGCCGAAACGCTCGAGCGACAGCGGCTGCACGTGATATTCGAGATCGGGGCGCGTGAGCGCGGGATCGTCCGGATCGGACTTCGCGAACGCGCCGAGCTGCGACGGCGCCATCGACATCGGCCCGCGCTGCAGCAGCGCATATTCGGCGCCGATCATCAGCTTGCCCCACCAGTGCGCGGACAGCGTGTTGAGCGTGCGCACGCCATCGACGCGAAACGCCATCCGCAACTGCAGGTGATCCTGCAGGTTCTCGCCGACGCCGGGCAGATCCTGCACGACGTCGATGCCGAGCGCCTGCAGTCGTGCACCCGCACCGATGCCGGACAGTTCGAGCAGCTGCGGCGAATTCACCGCGCCGGCGGTCAGCAGCACTTCGGCGCGCGCGTGCGCGACATAGTCGGTGCCGCCGCCGCGATACTCGACGCCGACCGCGCGCCGCCCGTCGAAGATCACGCGCTGCGCGAGCGCGCCGGTGATCACGGTCAGGTTCGGGCGAGTCATCGCGGGCCTCAGGAACGCCTTCGACGTATTCCAGCGCACGCCGCGCTTCTGGTTCACCTCGAAATAGCCGACCCCGGTGTTGTCGCCGCGGTTGAAATCGTCGGTCGCGGGGATGCCCGTCTGCTGCGCGGCCTGCGCGAACGATTCGAGGATCTCCCAGCGCAGCCGCTGCTTCTCGACGCGCCAGTAGCCGCCCGCGCCGTGCGCATCGCTCGCGCCCGCGTGGTGGTCTTCGCTGCGCTTGAAGATCGGCAGCACGCTGTCCCACGACCAGCCGGCGTCGCCGGTTTCCTGCGCCCAGCTGTCGTAATCCTCGCGCTGGCCGCGCATGTAGATCATCCCGTTGATCGACGAGCAGCCGCCGAGCACGCGGCCGCGCGGATACGACAACGCGCGGCCGTTGAGCGCGGCCTCGGGCTGCGTCTTGTACAGCCAGTCGGTGCGCGGATTGCCGATGCAGTACAGATAGCCGACCGGGATGTGGATCCAGTGATAGTCGTCCTTGCCGCCCGCCTCGAGCAGCAGCACGCGGATCTCGGGATCCTCGGTCAGGCGGTTCGCGAGCACGCAGCCCGCGGTGCCCGCGCCGACGATCACGTAATCGAATTCGCCCTCGAGCGTACGTTGAGTACTCACGACATGTCTCCTTACGTCTTCTTCCTTGTTGTACGCCGTGCAGCACACTCGCGCACGTCGTTTTCAGCATGGTGCGTCGCGGGCGACGCGATCGATGAAGCGTACTCCGCGGCCCGGCCGTCGATCCAATGAGTTATGCTGAACTGCGTTATAAGCTGCGCTCATATCACGACGATGGATCTCACCCTGCTCCGTGCGTTCGCGACGGTCGCCCGCGAAGGCAACCTGACGCGCGCGGCCGTGCAGCTGCACCTGACGCAGCCGGCGGTCAGCCTGCAGATCAAGCATCTGCAGGAAACGCTCGGCATCACGCTGTTTACGCGCACGTCGCGCGGGCTCGCGCTCACGCGCGACGGCCAGACGCTGCTGCCGCACGCGGAGCGCGCGCTCGCCGCGGCCGCCGACGTGC
>NZ_VWWG01000059.1:0-40356 GCF_011753085.1 Burkholderia sp. Tr-862 | reverse complement strand
CGCGCGACGGATGCCGTCCCGCGTACGCGAGCGCGAGCGCCGCGCCCCACGATCCGCCGACGACCCCCCAGCGTGCGATGCCGAGCTGCGCGCGCAGCGCGTCGAGGTCGCCGATCAGCCGCATCGTGTTGTTGTGACGCAGGCCGCCGCGCGGCGTCGACGCACCCGCGCCGCGCTGGTCGACCAGCACGACGCGCGTCCGCGTCAGATCGAACATATGCAGCACCGCTGCGGGTCGGCTGCCGCTGCCGGGGCCGCCGTGCAGCACGACGACGGGCTGGCCGAGCGGATTGCCGGCTTCAGTCCACGCGATCCGGCATGCGTCGCGGGACAGGGCAGGCCGGGAGGCGGAAGTAGCGCGGCGCGATCGGTGTGGTCGGTGCGTCATGTCGTCGAGGCGTCGGAGTCAGGGTAATGGCTGATGCGGCGGGGAAGCACAAACCGGCCGAGGCTTGACCGACGTCAAAGCCAGAATCGCGCCAGCAACGACGATCGGTATCGACCGAACGGCGACGGGTGAGTTCGCAATGGACATCACGCGGCTGTCGTCGCGCCGCTTGCATCGCGAGCGCCGGGTTGTTGCTTGCATCTTGCTTTCATTGGGCATCGAGGCAGCGATTTACGACGCTCGGCTCGCACGCCGTCGGCAGCGTGGCCCGAAGTTTGCTTGATTCAGGACAAACAGTCCGGCACCGACCGGAAGGATCCCCGGAGGAGACAATGCGCGATGACGTTCATCCGACGGCCAACGCACGGGCCACGCCTGCGCCCGGCTGGCCGACGCCGACGATCCAGAAGTCCCACGAGCGGTCCGAGACGTTCGGCCTGCAGGCGACGGCACGTCCCGACTACGACCTTCTGTCCGGCGCCGCGCTGGCGCTCAAGCGCGAGCAGAACCGCGTGCTGTGCGTGCATGCGATGCCCGTGATGGAGACGTTGCACGAGCAGATCGTCAATACGCAAAGCATGATCGTGCTGACCGATGCGGAAGGGTTGATCCTGCATTCGATCGGCGACGACGATTTCCTGCGGCGCGCGGAACGCGTCGCGCTGCGCCCCGGCGCGAACTGGGCGGAGAACCGGCAGGGCACCAACGCGATCGGCACCGCGCTCGCGGAGCTGTGCCCGATGGTCGTGCACGGCGACCAGCACTTCCTGGCCGCGAACCATTTCCTGACCTGCTCGAGCGTGCCGATCCTCGATCCGTACGGCGACGCGATCGGCGTGCTCGACGTGACGGGCGACCACCGCAGCTATCACCAGCACACGATGGCGCTCGCGAAGATGTCGGTGCAGATGATCGAGAACCACCTGTTCACGACGACCTTCCAGGAGACACTGCAGGTGTCGTTCCACGGCCGCCCCGAATTCCTCGGCACCTTGATGGAGGGGATCGTCGCGTTCACCGCGGACGGCCGCTTCCTGTCGGCCAACCGCAGCGCGCAGTTCCAGCTCGGAATGCCGCTCGCCGCGCTGCGCGCGCATACGCTCGCGTCGCTGTTCGACGTGACGAGCGCGCAGCTGATCGACCGGATGCGCGCAAGCGCCGAGCCGCACGTGTCGCTGAACCTCGGCAACGGCGCGGTGGTCTGCGCGCGCGTGCAGTTCCGGCGCGCGTTGCGGGCCGAGGGCAGCCGGCCCGCCGAAGTGCACGACGGCGCCGCGCCGACCGCGCGGCCGCCCGCTGCGCAAAGCGCGGCGAACCTGTCGCGGCTCAGCTATCTCGACACCGGCGATCCGCAGGTGGCGGCGGTGATCGCGAAGGTCCGCAAGGTGATCGGCAAGGACATTCCGGTGCTGATCACCGGCGAGACCGGGACCGGCAAGGAACTGCTCGCGCAGGCGATCCACAACGACTCGCCGCGCCGCGACGGGCCGTTCGTCGCCGTCAACTGCGCATCGATTCCGGAGACGCTGATCGAATCCGAGCTGTTCGGCTATGAGGAGGGGGCGTTTACCGGCGCACGCCGCAAGGGCGCGACCGGCAAGCTGCTGCAGGCGAACGGCGGCACGCTGTTTCTCGACGAAATCGGCGACATGCCGTATCCGCTGCAGGTGCGGCTGCTGCGCGTGCTGCAGGAGCGCATCGTCAACCCGCTCGGCTCGACGAAGGCGATCGGCGTCGACATCGCGATCATCTGCGCGACGCACCGCGACCTGCGCGACATGATTGCGCAGAACCGCTTTCGCGAGGACCTGTATTACCGGCTCAACGGCCTCGTCGTGCGCCTGCCGCCGCTGCGCGACCGCACGGATCTCGCGGTGGTCGTCCAGAAGATGCTGCAACGGGAAACGCTGTCGGGGCCCGGACGCCGGCCGTTGAGCGTCGCGCCCGACGTGATGGCGCTGTTCGAGCGCTGCACGTGGCCGGGCAACTTCCGGCAGCTCGCGAACCTGCTGCGTACGGCGGCCGCGATGGTCGACGACGACTGCGAGATCCGCTGCGAGCATTTGCCGGACGACTTCTTCGACGACGTGCGTCCCGACGACGGGCCGGCGGCACAAGGCGCCTGCACCCAGCCGCAGGCCGCGCCAACGCCTGCGTTCGCGGCCTGCGATGCGCGCTTGCAGGACGTGGCCGCGTCCGCGATTGCGGCCGCGCTCGCGCGCCATGGCGGCAACGTGTCCGCCGCCGCACGCGCGCTCGGCGTGTCGCGCAACACGATCTACCGCAAGATGCCGGCCGCCGGACCCGATGCGCTGGAGCCCGACGAGCGCTGACGGCGGCGCGACTGTCACACGGTGTGTCAGGTTGCAACACCCGGTGTTCAAGGATTCAACACCTGCTCAACCGGACACGCATGACGCGAACCTTCCGTGGAAGGTTGATGAAATATCTGTGTATGGAAATGGAAAGAATTCCGGTGGCGTGACCACTCGGCGGCTGCCGCGCGTCCTCGCGCGCCGCCACCCGACGCAAATCCCACCCCGGCACGCTCCTTGCTGAGTGGGTATCGGCCGCTCGATCGATGCGGTTGTTATCGACTCACTCACTCACTCAACAAGGAGACACATCATGCAGTGGACCACGCCGGCTTATACCGACCTGCGTTTCGGCTTCGAAATCACGATGTACATCGCCAACCGCTGATCGACGCGCGCAGTGTCGCCCGCATCGACGGACACGATGCGGGCGGTACCGGGAGCACACGCAGATGAAGATCAAGATACTCGGCTCGGGCGCCGGCGGCGGATTGCCGCAATGGAACTGCAACTGCGGCAACTGCCGTCGCGCGCGGGCCGGCACCGACGGCATCGTGCCGCGCACGCAATCGTCGATCGCGGTCAGCGGCGACGGCGTCGATTGGGTGCTGGTGAACGCGTCGCCGGACATCCTCGCGCAGCTGCGCGCCGATCCCGACCTGCAACCGGCCCGCGCGATCCGCGACAGCGCGATCGTCGCCGTCGTGCTGTGCGACGCGCAGATCGATCACGTGACGGGCTTGCTGATGCTGCGCGAGCGCACGTCGCCGTTGCCGCTGTACGCAAGCGCCCCCGTGCTCGACGATTTGTCGACGGGGCTGCCGCTCGTGCCGCTGCTCGGCCACTACTGCGGCGTCGACGTACACCCGATCGTGCCGGGCGAACCGTTCGCGATTCCCGGCGCCGGCGGCATCCGCTTCACCGCCGTGCCCGTCGACAGCAAGCCGCCGCCTTATTCGCCGCGGCGTGCGGCAGGCGTGCCCGGCGACAACATCGCACTCCTGATCGAAGATACGGCCACGGGCCGCCAGGCATTCTATGCACCGGGGCTAGCCGACGTCGACGACAACGTGCGCGCCGCGATGCGTGACGCCGATCTCGTGCTGGTGGACGGCACGTTCTGGACCGGCACGGAAATGATCGACCTCGGCCTGTCGTCGAAGCACGCGGCCGACATGGGCCATCTCGCGCAGTGCGGCGACGCGGCGCAGCCGGGGATGATCGACCGGCTTCGGCCGTTGCCGGCGCATACGCGCAAGGTCCTCACGCACATCAACAACACGAATCCGATTCTCGACCCCGGTTCCGCGCAGCGTGCGCAGTTGCGCGAGCACGGCATCGAGGTCGCCCACGACGGCATGCAATTCGAGGTCTGACCTTGACGTCCTCACCCGCCTAAAGGCAGGTGATTCCCACACCTGGCGATGCACGTCCGCATCGGAGAATGTTCAGCGCAGCATTGGTATCACGATCATGCACGACACCACATCTACTGCACTTCCATTCCCTTATTCGCAGTCCTGCGATACCTTTCGGCCGCGTCGTGCTGTCTTTCGATCCGCACGCCGAGCAGGACTGGGTAGAACCGCTTTCGTCGACTTCCTCGAACGTGACTCCGTGCGCGATCGCTTTGTAACGGAGCTTGTCCCGAAAGGACGACCAGGATGCGTCGTAGACACTCTTCGCCATCCTGGTTCTGGCGAGCTTCGCGGCCGACACGTTGCCAATCGCGATGTAATCGAAGCGCCGCACCAGAGCGAGCGCGAGCTTGTGCTGGAAATCGGCACGGGCATTCGCGACCTTGGCGTGCAGCTTCGCGATATGTCGCTTGTGCTTGCGCGCCCGTTGCGCTTTCGCCAGTTTCTCGGCCGCGCATCGACCGAACCGATCGTGAGGCAGCTTCTCGCCCGTCGAAAGTGTGGCGAAGTCTTTCAGGCCGAGATCGATACCGACACCCGAACGGATCGGGCGAGCCTGAACATCGGGCATCTCGATCACGATGTTGAGAAACCAGTTGCCCTGTGCGTCTTGCGCAAAGTTGGTTCCGTCCTTGATCTTGCCTTCAGGAAGCGGTCGGCTATTGAATACGCGAAAGGTGTTGCCGGCAAAGCGAAACGCATCGCCCTCGCGCTTCAGGTCACGCCCCTTCAGCGGCACCCAGCCCAGCGATTTCCTGCCGCGAGAGCGCAGGTAGGGCCGACGGTGCCGGCTGCGCGACTTCGCGTATTGCTCGCACGTCGCGTTGACAGTGCCGGAATGGATGCCGAGCGCCTTGCTGCTCCCCGTCGTCAGCACGTTCAGATCGAATCCCGTCGGCCACTTCTTGCTCCACTTGAGCGCATGCTTCTGCGTGTCATTGCAGAAGTTCCAGACGTAGTTCACCGCACGGCTCTGCTTGTTGAGCAGTCCGTTGAGCGACTTCACCCGGTAGCGGTAGACAAGAATCATGCCGGTGATCCTAACCCGTGGAAGAAGCTGCCTGTCAACAGCACTCCTTTCCTTCCCGCCATCGATGGCGGGGTTTCTCGGAGCAAATTCTGATGAACGCACCGATTCCCGCCGCGGCGCTACACGCGACGCCCTGGAGTGCGCAGGAGTTCGAGGCGCGCCTGCGCGCGCTCGAAGCGCGCTACCACATCCATCATCCGTTCAACCGACGCCTGAATGCCGGCGCGTGCTCGCCGGCGCAAATCCGCGGCTGGGTCGCGAACCGCTTCTACTACCAGATCAGCATTCCGCTGAAGGACGCGGCGATCCTGTCCAATTGCCCGGACCGCGATACGCGCCGGCTGTGGGTCGAGCGGATTCTCGATCACGATGGTCACGGCGGCCAGGAAGGCGGGATCGAGGCATGGGCGCGGCTCGGCGAAGCGGTCGGCATCGAGCGCGCGGAACTGTGGTCGCTCGCGCACGTGCTGCCCGGCGTGCGGTTCGCGGTCGACGCGTACGTCAATTTCGCGCGGCATGCGCCGTGGCAGGAAGCCGTGTGCTCGTCGCTGACCGAGATGTTCGCGCCGCAGATCCACCTCGACCGGCTCGCGGGCTGGCCGTCCCACTATCCGTGGATCGAGGCGGACGGGCTGCAGTATTTCCGCAGCCGCGTGCCGCTCGCGCAGCGCGACGTCGAGCACGGGCTCGCGGTGACGCTGAACCATTTCACGACACCGGACGCGCAACGGCGCGCGCTCGACATCCTGTCGTTCAAGCTCGATGTGCTGTGGTCGATTCTCGACGCGATTGAAAAGGCGTACCCGGCATGAACTCCAACGACGCCGTCAGCGGCGTGCCGCTGCGCCCCTCGCTGAGGGGCATGTACCGCCTGCAGTGGGAGGCGGCCCAGGATGCGTACGTGCTCCTGTATCCGGAAGGCATGGTCCGGCTCAATCCGAGCGCGGGCGAGATCCTCGCGCGCTGCGACGGCACGCGCGAGCTCGACGACATCATCGACGAACTCGAGCGGCTGTTCAGCACGTCGGACCTCGCGTCCGACGTCTACCGCTTCCTCGATCATGCGCGACTGCGCGGCTGGCTCGACTGACATGGACACGACACCCGCACCGAACCGGCCGTCCACGCCGCTGTGGCTGCTTGCCGAGCTCACGTACCGCTGTCCGCTGCACTGCGCGTTCTGCTACAACCCGGTCGATTTCGCGACGCACGGCGCCGAACTCGATACCGACGCATGGCGCACGGTGATCAGCGACGCGCGCGCGCTCGGCGCCGCGCAGATCGGTTTTTCCGGCGGCGAGCCGCTGCAGCGCGGCGACCTGGAGGTGCTGGTCCAGCATGCGCGGTCGCTGGGTTTCTATACCAACCTGATCACGTCGGGCGTGGGCCTGAATGCCGCGCGCATCGACCGGCTCAAGGCGGCCGGGCTCGATCATATCCAGCTGTCGCTGCAGGATTCGACGCGCGAGCTGAACGATTTCCTGACCAGCACGCGCACCTTCGACCTCAAGCGCGACGTCGGACGGTTGATCAAGGCGCACGGCTATCCGATGGTGCTGAACTGCGTGCTGCACCGGTACAACCTGCCGCACGTCGGCCAGATCATCGAGATGGCGCTCGACCTCGGCGCGGATTTCCTCGAGCTCGCGAATACGCAGTACTACGGCTGGGCGATGCTGAATCGCGACCAGCTGATGCCGACCGCCGAACAGCTGCGCGAAGCCGAGGACACGGTCAACCGCTACCGCAAGCTCGTCGGCGAACGGTGCAAGATCCTGTTCGTCGTGCCCGACTACTTCGAGCAGCGGCCCAAGGCCTGCATGAACGGCTGGGGTTCGGTATTCCTCGGCGTCGCACCGGACGGCACCGCGCTGCCGTGCCACGCCGCGCGTGGGTTGCCCGGCCTCGTGCTGCCGAACGTGCGCGACCGGTCGTTGAAGGAGATCTGGTACGACAGCGACGCATTCAACGCGTTTCGCGGCGACGGCTGGATGCGCGACCCGTGCCGCACCTGCGACGAGCGCCATGCGGATCATGGCGGCTGCCGGTGCCAGGCGTACCTGCTGGCGGGCGATCCGGCGGAGGCCGATCCGGTCTGCGCGAAGTCCGCGCATCACGGCCGGGTCGAGCAGGCCGTGCAATTCGCGCGGCGGGCAGGGCGGCAGGACGAGCGTCCGCTGATCTTTCGCAGTGTTGCCAATTCGATCGGGCGCTGAGCGGAACGGGATGCGTGAGCGGCGTGCGTCACTTTCTCGACCGTTTCGCCGATTGCCGCGCAGCCTGCTCGAGCAACGCCGCGAACGCCGCCTCATCCGCGCGCAGCCCTCTCGGCGTGCGGCGCACCTCCAGCGCCGCGAGCAACCCGGCCTCGAACGTATCGAGCACCACCGGATGGATGTAGCAGCGCCGGCACACGGCCGGCGTGTTGCGCAAGATGTCGGCGACGGTCCGCACCGTTTCGACGATCTGCTTGCGTGCATGCGTGACGCCCTGATGCGGGATGCGCCTCAACAGCGCAAGCGCCTGTACGCTGCCCGCCCACGTCCGGTAATCCTTCGCGGTGAACTCCGCGCCCGCGGCATCGCGCAGATAGTCGTTCACGTCGGACGAACCGACGGAATGGCGCACGCCGTCGTCGTCCAGATACTGGAACAGCTCGTGCCCCGGCAACTCCGCGCAGCGCCGCACGATCCGGCCGATGCGCGGGTCCTCGACGGTCACGTCGTGCTCGATGCCGCTCTTGCCCGTGAAGCGCAGGCGCACCTGTCCCGGCCGGATCGTCACGTGGCGCTTGCGCAGCGTCGTCAGCCCGTACGACGCGTTCTCGCGCGCATACTCGGCGTTGCCGATCCGCGCGAGTGTCGTGTCGAGCAGCCGCACGATCGTCGCGACGATCTTGTCGCGCGGCATTCCGGGTAGCGCGAGATCGCGGTCGACCCGCGCACGGATGCGCGGCAGCGCGCGGGCGAATGCCGCCATCCGCGCGTACTTGTTCGCGTCGCGCGTCTCGCGCCACAGCGGGTGATAGCGATATTGCTTGCGTCCGCGCGCATCGCGGCCGGTCGCCTGCAAATGGCCGTTGGGGTCCATGCAGATCCACACGTCGGTGTACGCGGGCGGAATCGCGAGCGCATTGATGCGGGCGATTTCGTCGGCGTCGCGGATCCGTTCACCGTCCTTCGTGTAGTACGCGAAACCGTTGCGCAGCCGCCGGCGCGTGTAGCCGGGGCGGCGGTCGTCGACGTGGCGCAGCGGCACGGTCGAACTCGCGACGGCGGCTGCAAGGGCTTCGGCGGCGCCGCGTGGCGTAGGCTTCTTCATGCTGCGGTGCGCCAATCGACCGGAGCATCCACGCGCAGCGTGCTGCGTTCATGCATGGCGGGCATTGTTGTTCTCCTTGTTGCAGGCGGGCCGCCGCGACGCGCGAGCGGTCCTGCCAGCGCGGCAGCAAGATTCGTGCGCCGGCCACGGATTTGCCGTGGAGCCCACTTCGCGCTGCCGTACCGATGGCCCGCCGCCGCGATCGCCAACACGCGGGTGACGCTGATCGAGGCCGTGTCCACCAGCGACGATGCAGCGGCGCGCTAACCGCTTAGGTGTTTATACGTATGCCGATACCGATATCGCTTCAATCCAAGATTTCATTGGAAGGTTATCGGACTTGTTCCTAGACTGATCCGGGGCATGCATACCGGGTTGGCGCGCAAGCGCTGGCCGGGCAGCCCCGCACCGCATCCGCGCCACGCAGAACCAGAACAGCGCAGCAGACACCGCGCAGGGCCGGCGCAGCGGCATACAACGACACCATCGGAGACGGACCATGACATTCATCAGGAAGCTGGCGGTCGGCGCGATCGTCGCCGCGGCGACGGTGCTGGCCACCGGCGCGCACGCGCAGCAAAAACCGATCACGCTCGGGTTCTCGCAGGTCGGCGCGGAGAGCGCGTGGCGCACGGCGAACACCGTGTCGGTGAAGGGCGCGGCGAAGGACGCCGGCATCAACCTGAAATTCTCGGACGCGCAGCAGAAGCAGGAGAACCAGATCCGCGCGATCCGCTCGTTCATCGCGCAGAAGGTCGACGTGATCGCGTTCTCGCCGGTCGTCGAGTCGGGCTGGGAGCCGGTGCTGACCGAAGCGAAGGCCGCGCATATCCCGGTGATCCTGACCGATCGCGGCGTCGACGTGAAGGATCCGTCGCTGTACGTGACGATGATCGGCTCCGACTTCCTCGAGGAAGGGCGGCGCGCCGGCCACTGGATGGAAGAGCACTACAAGAACGACGCGGGCCCGATCAACATCGTCGAGTTGCAAGGCACGGTCGGCTCCGCGCCGGCCAACGATCGCCGTGCGGGCCTGCTGGAGGTGATCAAGAGCAATCCGAAGTTCAAGGTGATCGCGTCGCAAAGCGGCGACTTCACGCTCGCCGGCGGCAAGCAGGTGATGGAAGCGTTCGCGAAGACCTACGGCAAGCAGATCAACGTCGTCTACGCGCACAACGACGACATGGCGCTCGGCGCGATCCAGGCGATGGAAGAAGCCGGAATCAAGCCCGGCAAGGACGTGAGCGTCGTGTCGTTCGATGCGACCAAGGGCGGCTTCCAGGCGATGGTCGCCGGCAAGATCAACGTCGACGTCGAATGCAGTCCGCTGCTCGGCCCGCAGCTGATGACGGCGGTGAAGGACGTGGTCGCCGGCAAGCAGCTGCCGAAGCGCATCGTCACCAACGAGACGGTGTTCCCGATGAACGTCGCGGCGCAGGTGCTGCCGACCCGCAAGTACTGAGCGCCCCCAAACCTGTCGCTTCGCGACAGGCCCCCCGAGGGGGTCAATCCGCCAAGGGGACTTCGTGCCGGGCGGAAAACTTGGGGCGGCCCGGCGTTTTCTTGAGAGTCCCGACGGACGCGGGCGGCGGCGCGGGCTGCCGCCGTCCGGCAACTGCTTCGAAGCGAGGTCGTTCCATGACGAATCCGCCGGTGGTCGAGATGATCGGCATCGACAAGGCGTTTCCAGGTGTCCACGCGCTGCAGCGCGTGAACTTCCGGCTGTTTCCGGGCGAGATCCATGCGCTGATGGGCCAGAACGGCGCGGGCAAGTCGACGCTGATCAACGTGCTGACCGGCGTGCATGCGCACGACGCGGGCGAGATTCACGTCGGCGGCGCGCCGGTGCGCTTCGCCGCGCCGCGCGAGGCCGAGGCGGCCGGAATCCAGACGCTGTACCAGGAAGTGAACCTGTGCGCGAACCTGTCGGTCGCCGAGAACATCTTCGCGGGCCGGCAGCCGATGCGGCGCGGTGCGATCGACTGGAAGACGATCCATGCGCGTGCGCGCGACGCGCTCGCCGAGCTCGACCTGTCGCTCGACGTCACGCGCTCGCTCGACGCGTATCCGATCGCGGTGCAGCAGATGGTCGCGATCGCGCGGGCCGTGTCGGTGGACGCGCGCGTGCTGATTCTCGACGAGCCGACGTCGAGCCTCGACGACGGCGAGGTCGCGCGGCTCTTCGACGTATTGCGCCGGCTGAAGGCGTCGGGCATCGCCATCCTGTTCGTCACGCATTTCCTCGAACAGACCTACGCGGTGTCCGACCGGATCACGGTGATGCGCAACGGCGAGCGCGAAGGCGAGTATCTTGCGCGCGACCTGCCGGTCGACAGCCTGGTCGCGAAGATGACCGGCCGCGCGCCGATGTCCGGCACGCTGCAGGCGGGCGCGGCGGCCGTGCAGCGCGATGCCGGCGCGGCCGCACCGTTCCTGTCGATGCAGCAGGTCGGCCGGCGCGGGATGATGAGCCCGCTCGATCTCGATGTGCGGCCCGGCGAAATCGTCGGGCTGGCCGGGCTGCTCGGCTCGGGGCGCACGGAAACCGCGCGGCTGGCATTTGCCGCGGAGCGCACCGACACCGGCGCGATCGAGATCGACGGCACGCGCAAGCGGCTCGCGTCGCCGCACGACGCGGTGCGCAACGGGATCGCATATTGCCCGGAGGATCGCAAGAAGGAAGGGATCGTCGCCGCGCTGTCGATCCGCGAGAACATCGTGCTCGCGCTGCAGGCGCGGCGTGGCTGGTGGCGGCTGATCAACCGCGCGCGTCAGCGCGAGCTCGCCGATACCTACATCGCGCGGCTCGGCATCAAGGCGCGCGACGCGGAGCAGCCGATCGGGTTGCTGTCGGGCGGCAACCAGCAGAAGGTGCTGCTCGCGCGCTGGCTCGCGACGGAACCGAAGCTGCTGATTCTCGACGAGCCGACCCGCGGCATCGACGTCGCCGCGAAATTCGACATCATGGAACGCGTGCTCGCGCTGTGCGCGCAGGGGCTCGCCATCCTGTTCATCTCGTCGGAGATCAGCGAGGTCGTGCGCGTGAGCCACCGGATCGCGGTGCTGCGCGACCGGCGCAAGGTCGCCGAACTGAGCGGCGACGACGCGTCGGAGGAACACGTGTACCAACTGATCGCGGGAGGCCGGTCATGATGCGGCTACGCACCTTGCTTCGCCATCCGCTCGTATGGCCGCTGTTGACGCTCGCGCTGCTGTTGGCGCTCGACGTTGCGCATCGGCCGGGCTTCCTGTCGATCTCGCTGCTCGACGGCCACCTGTTCGGCGCGCCGATCGACATCCTCAACCGCGCGGCGCCGCTCGTGATCGTGTCGCTCGGGATGACGCTCGTGATCGCGACGCGCGGGATCGACATCTCGGTCGGCGCGATCGTCGCGATCGCCGGCGCGGCCGCGGCGATCGTGCTCGACGGTGATCCGTCGCGGCTCGGTGCGGCGCTGGCCGCCGCGCTCGGCGTCGGGGTACTCGCCGGCGCGTGGAACGGCGTGCTCGTCGCGTTCGTCGGGATGCAGCCGATCATCGCGACGCTGATCCTGATGGTCGCCGGGCGCGGCATCGCGCAGTTGCTGACCGGCGGCCAGATCATCCCGATCGGTGCGCCCGGCTATCTGGAGATCGGCGGCGGCTATCTCGCGGCCGTGCCGTGCTCGGTCTGGATCGCGATCGCGACGATCGCGGCGATCGCGCTGCTGGTGAACCGCACCGCGCTCGGCCTGTTCATCCGCGCGATCGGCGTGAATCCGGTCGCGACGCGGCTCGTGGGGCTGCGCGCCGGCGCGGTGGTGTTCGGCGTGTATCTGTGTTCCGGCGTGATGTCGGCGCTCGCGGGCATCCTCGCCAGCTCGAACGTGCGCAGCGCCGACGGCAACAACGCGGGGCTGCTGCTCGAGCTCGATGCGATCCTCGCGGTGACGCTCGGCGGCACGTCGCTGCTCGGCGGCCGTTTCAGCCTCGCCGGCTCGGTGCTCGGCGCGCTGATCATCCAGACGCTCACCTACACGACCTATTCGATCGGCGTGCCGCCGGAGGCGACGCTCGTCGTGAAGGCGATCGTCGTGATCGTCGTGACGCTGATCCAGTCGGACGCGGCGCGCGCGCTGGTGCTCCGGCACGCGTCGCGGCTGCTGCCTTCCGCGCGTTCGCGCGCCACCACCGGAGCCACGCCCCGATGAACCGATTCCTCGCCCGGCTCGCCGACCCGCGCACGCTGCCGATCGTCGTGACGATCGTGCTGTTCGCCGCGCTGTTCGGCTTCGGATCCGTGATGTACACCGGCTTCTTCTCGATGCAGGTGTTGACCGGGCTGCTCGTCGACAACGCGTTCCTGCTGATCGTCGCGATCGGGATGACGTTCGTGATCGTGTCGGGCGGCATCGACCTGTCGGTCGGCTCAGTCGTTGCGCTGACAACGATCTTCTGTGCGGTCGGCGCCGAGCGGCTGCACTGGCCCGTGTGGGCGATCGTGCCGCTCGTGCTCGTGTTCGGCGCGCTGTACGGTGCGGCGATGGGCGCGCTGATCCATTACTTCCGGCTGCAGCCGTTCATCGTCACGCTGGCCGGGATGTTTCTCGCGCGCGGCGCGTGCTTCCTGATCACGACGCAGTCGATCACGATCAACGAGCCGACCTTCCATGCGCTCGCGGGCGTCAGCGTGCCGATCGGCGGCGGCACGCTGAGCGCGGGCGCGCTGATTGCGGTCGCGACGCTGGCCGCGGCGATCTACGTCGCGCATTTCACGCGCTTCGGCCGCAACGTCTATGCGATCGGCGGCAACGAGCGCTCGGCGCTGCTGATGGGGCTGCCGGTCGCGCGCACGAAGGTCGGCGTGTATGCGCTGAGCGGCTTCTGTTCCGCGCTCGGCGGCGTGGTGTTCACGCTGTACGTGCTGTCCGGCTACGGGCTGCAGGCCCAGGGGATGGAGCTCGACGCGATCGCCGCGACGGTGATCGGCGGCACGCTGCTCACGGGCGGCGTGGGCTACGTGATCGGGTCGGTGTTCGGCGTCGGCATTCTCGGCACGATCCAGGTGCTGATCACGTTCGACGGCACGCTGAGCTCGTGGTGGACGCGGATCGTGATCGGCGCGCTGCTGTGCGTGTTCTGCCTGCTGCAGCGGGTCATCGAGCGGCATGCGGCGCGGCGGCGTACTGGCGGCACCGGGCTCGATCCGAAACGCCGCAAGCGCGATGCCGCGCAGGTCAGGCCCGCTGCGGCGGGCGACGACGCGGCGCTGGTGTCGACGATGCGGCGGTTGTAACGACTGTCGCGTTCGTCTGCACGCACCTGCGATGGCGTGCATGCCCCGCTGTCGCGGGCTTCGTGAGCGGCGCGACCGCAGGGCGCAGGCGGCGATCACGCCGGCCTTGCCATGTCCGGCTCCGCATCGAACGACGCATCGACGATGCCCATGCGTTTCAGCGACTCGGCCAGCCGCTCGATCGCGTGCAGATCGAGCGCGTCGAGACGCTCGCGCATCGCCTGCACGAACGCGGCATGGCGCGGCGCATGCGCATGCTGGCCGAGCCATTCCTCGATATCGGTGAGGCGGCCTTCGCTGGCGAGCACCGCCAGCTCGTCGAGCGCGCCCGGCGACGGGCAGCGCATCGCATGCGCGTCGCTCACCGGTTCGTCGGGTTCGACGGGCTCGGCTGGCCGCATCAGCGCCGACGCCGGGATCAGCGCATGCCCGATCGCCGGTGCGACGATCTGGAACGTGAACGTCGTGCCGACCCCCGGCTGGCTCGACACGGAGAGCTCGCCGTTCATCGCGCCGACGATCCGCTGCGCGATGAACAGCCCGAGCCCGGTTCCGCCATTCACCGCCTGAACCTGCTGGTAGGCGCGGAAGATGTCGCTCGTCTTGCCGATGTCGATGCCGATCCCGGTATCGGCGACCTCGAACACGATGCGCCACGCATCGCCCTGCGGATACGCGCCGACCGACAGCGTGACCGTGCCGTCGCGCGTGAACTTCGACGCATTCGACAGCAGGTTGAGCAGCACCTGCTGCAGCCGGATGCCGTCGATCGACAGCTTGCGCGGCAGCGGCGTCAGCGGCCGGTAGTCGAACCGGTTGTCCTGCTGCGAGCACAGCGCGACCGCATAGTCGCCGATGTCGTTCAGCAGGCCGGGCAGGTCGGTCGCGTCCGGCGAGATGCCGAGCGGCTGCAGCTCGGACTTCGTGTATTGCAGCAACTCGTCGATCAGCGTGAGCTGGTAACGGATGCTGCGGTCGATCGAGCGGATCAGCCGCGCCTGGCTGCGGGTCGCGCTTTGCAGCAGCAGCTTCGCGTAGCCGTTGATCGTCGACAGCGGCGCGCGCAGGTCGTGGCTCACGTAGCCGAGTGTCTCGATCTTCTGCTGCATGTGCGTCCTCGCCTGGTGCAGCGCCTCGTTGAGCGCGAACGTGCGTTTCGCGACCTCGTCGCGCAGGCGATCCTGTTCGGTGAGCTGCCACTGCTCGAGCCGCTTGCGCGCCTCGGTGCGTTGACGGCCGACGTGGTGGATCCACGCGGCCAGCACCAGCAGGTGCGTGGCGAGCCCGATGATCGCGACCACGGGATTCGGATGGACGTCGGATTTCAGCCAGAGCAGCCAGGCCGGTATCGCATCGCGTCCATCGAGCACGCGCACCAGCATGTTGAAGCTCGCGAACCCGACGGCGATCAGCATCACGCGGGCGCTTGGCGTGCGCCGGATCGCGAAGGTCAGCGCGAGGCCGATGTTCACGACCGCCATCACGGTGTTCAACCGCAGGCAGAACCACGTGAAGGTGAGCAGGTCGCCGTATGCCGCGCCGGCCATGCCGATGCATTCGAGCGCGAAGAACGCCATGTAGATGGCACGCATCGGCATGCTGGCCTTCTCGCGGTGCGCGACCATCAGGATGAATGCGATGAAGCAGGCGACCGACAGATAGACGAAGATCACTTCGGCGCGTGCCGACCATTCGTACGCGCCGGGCCACAGATACATCACGGTATAGCCGCGGTACGTCGCTTCGAACAGCGTCGTGCTCAGGGCCAGCATGGCCAGCACGACGAACACGCCGCTGCGCGAAAAGAATCCGATCAGCAGCGCGCACCAGACGAGTGCAAGCAGGCCGCCGAAGAAGCCGAAGTTCCACATCGCGGCGCGCAGCTCGTGCGCGTGCCATGCATTGGGGGTGTACACGGACGGCGCGAGCCGCATTTCCTTGCGCGACGTGATGCGGATCAGCACGGGCACCCGCTCGCCCGGGCGCAGCGTCGTGTCGAGCGTCGGATATCGGGAAGCGGGACGGTCCCCGTCGCGGAGGTCGGCCGGGAAGCGTCCGGCGAGCGTCCACGCGCCGCCGCGCTCGACATAAAAGTCCGCGTGGTCGAGACGGGCGTCGTGAATCTCCAGCACCAGCGGGCGCTCGACGCTGTCGCGATTGACCAGCGTCGCGCCGACCCACCACGCCGAGCGGGAAAACTCGACGTTGAACGACGGGCGCGCCGCGGACGCGGACGCGCCGCGTGGCGCAGCCGCGAGTCGCGCGGCGACCTGGTCGGCGGACATCGTGGTGCCCGGATCCTCGACGATCGACACCGCGTCCAGTTGTGCAGCGTTTTCCGTCGCTTCGGCACGGTGGGTCGCGCAGGCGATCAGCGCCACCGCGAGCAGCAGGAAGGTGTGCCAGCCCGACGCGCGGCGCCTAGGCATCGCGCGGGTGATCATGCGATGCGGGCAGTGCGTCGACCGCCGGGCGCTGGCGCCGCCAGTCGGACGGCGTGATGCCGAACCGTTCGCGAAACGCCGTCGCGAAATTGCCCGGTGTCGAGAAGCCGATTTCCTCGGCGATGTCGCCGATCCCCATCGACGTCTCCGCGAGAAAGTGTTTCGCGGCGCGCAGCCGTGTGTCGCGCAGGTATTCGAACACGGTCTGGCCGAGATGATCGCGGAACACGCGCGACAGCCGCTTTTCGTGGGTGCCGACCTGCCGCGCGAGTTCCTCGAGCGTCGGCGGATTGCGCAATTCGCGCAGCAGGACGTCACTCGCCGCGCGCACCAGCGCGGCGTCCGGATGGTCGGGCAGCTCGGGCAGGTGCGCGAACGGCTGGCTGCGCCGCGCGCGCTTCAGATGATTGCGGATCCGCGCGATGACCTCGACCGGTTCGAACGGCTTCACGATGTAGTCGAGCGCACCGGTTTCGAGCCCCGCGATGCGATCGTCGAGATCGGCGGCGGCGGTCAGGATGATGACGGGTATGTTCTGCGTCGACGGCGTCGATGCCAGCAGGCGGCACGCGGCGAAGCCGTCCATGCGCGGCATCCGGACATCCATCAGGATCAGGTCGGGCGCGACTGCCTGCGCGCGGTGATAGGCCTGCAGGCCGTCGAACGCGACACTGATCCGGCATCGCGCCGAACGCAGGATCTCCGTCAGGAGCCGCAGGTCGTTCGGTCGGTCGTCTACGACAAGAATGTGTGCGCCAACGAGATCCGGCGTGGCGCGCAGCGACGCCGGACTGGACGAGCGGGATGACATGGTTGCGAACGCGTTGGGGGAGGTAGGCCGGGGTCGGACTCGATGCATCTATGTGCACGATTGTTGCAAAAAATTATATGACGACAATAGCGCTCGCGGTGGGGTTTCCGTGCGTGGCGTGTGGGCATGTTTGACAGCGCGCGCAACCTTCATGGCAGCGCGGCCGCACCGGGAAAAATGGCCTGGAAAAAAGTGCCGAGCCGGATATTAAATATCGGTCGTTATTGCCGATTTCAATTGAAGTAAATTGAATTGGACCGAATGATGATTCGAGTTGAAATGTGTCGTGCAGGCAGCCGATTTCGATGCGGGTCGCGTCCATCAATTCCGTGTCACCGTGATTAAGTTTTTATCGATCGCCGGTTAAAAATGCTTTCACATTTAAGTCGATTGGGAGGCCGGAATGTATGAATGTAAATATCGTCCGGCCGGGAAAACAATTTGTCCGCTCGGGAAAAGGTTCGAGCGCCGGAGTCCCGGCACACTAGGCCCGAGGCGGCTGGATCGGTTGTTCGGCAGAACGGCGTTCCACGCGAATTTCATTTGTCGCGGTGGCATGTTTGAGTGCGCAATATTCAATGTGACATTGAGTGCTGACAATCTCAAATTCCGGGATTCCGGTGCGGCGACGAGGGTCGGCACGAGGGCAATGCAAGCTTCCCACCCTTCGAATGGGTTGATATAAGAGACGAAGGGAATGGCGTAGAAGCTGATGAGAGTGTGACATACAAGGCAACCAGAAATAGTTAAAGAAAGTCAGTCGATTAATTCGATGCAGGGGTCGTCCGGCCAATCGTCGGTTTTTCCGGAAATCCGGAATCCGCGGCGCGTGCCTGGATGGAAAGGGGTGAGTGGGTTCGCGTCGACCGCAGGGTCCTTCAGGCGGTGGTCGCGCGGGCGCGCTCTCGAATCAGGCGGCACGAAAAACATGAATATGAAAGGCACGGCAGATCACAGCACCGGTTCGCCCGAACCGGCGGCGGCTGTCAGCGTCCGCGGTCCGGCGGCGCATGCTTCATCCCCCGGGGCCGCACGATGTCATCCTCCCCCTGAATGACCCAGGACGGGCCGCCCCTGGATTCGGCGCGGCTTTCGTCCACCCGGCGTCTGAACGACGCTTCCTCATGAAATGCGAGTTCGCCGCCCACGGGCTGGCGCGACGGCGTGCGCACGCACTTTTCCGCGCTGCGCCGCCCGGCATGCCGCCGCCTGATCGGCGAGCTCGACTTCCATGATTCGATAACCCGCGATCGCCGCCGTGCAGCGTGTCGTCCGACACGGGCGGCGTGCGGTCGTGTGATCGCGACGTGTGTCGCGCGTGTCGTGCAGAGCCGTTGAGCAGTTCAGTTAGATATCCGAATCAAGTAGCGTGGCGTCGCGAGACGGGAGACAACGAAGATGGAGACGGTCAGCTCCCGGCCGCGTTCGCTGTTGCGTCATCCAGCACATGTGAACCGAGGGAAAACAAGATGAACAAGTCGTTCAAGTCGATCTGGAACGAAGCACTGGGGGCGTGGGTTGCAGCGTCCGAGCTCGATCGCGCGCGCGGCAAGCGCGTGGCGTCGTCGAGGAGTGCGGGCGAGCAGGCTCTCCACGAAGGCGCCGTCGCGAGCATGGCAACGCCGCCTGGGTTGTCGCCCCGGCGGCTGGTCATGATGATGGCCGCCGCGTACCTCGGACTGTTTCAGATGGGCGCCCACGCACAGTATTCGGCCGGTGGCGGCTCCGCGACGGGCGGCGCCAGTTCGACCGCGGTCGGCAACGGCGCGCTTGCCTCGCAGACGAATGCGACCGCGTTCGGTAATCTGGCGACGGCGGCGGGCCTGTCGTCCACGGCGATCGGCCCGGGTGCGCACGCGATGGGGGATGGCGGGACGGCCATCGGCATCAACTCGCAGGCGAACGGCGTCAATAGCGTGGCGATGGGCGTGCAGGCGCTCGGTTCAGGGGCTTACGCGGTTGCGCTCGGCAACCTGTCGAGCGCGACGCAAAGCGGCTCGGTGGCGCTCGGTAGCGGCGCGGCGGCGACCGGCGTGTCCGCGATCGGGCTCGGCAACAATGCGTTCGCGTCGGGCCAGTATGCGGCGGCACTCGGGCTCGGGGCGAGCGCGGCGGGGGCGCAAAGCATCGCGCTCGGCTATGCGTCGCATGCCGACCTGACGGGCGCGGTCGCCCTCGGCAACCAGTCGACCAGCTCGGGCGCGGCCGGTGTTGCCGTGGGCAGCGGCGCGCTGGCTTCCGGCAATTCGGGCGTGGCAATGGGGGTGAACAGCGGCGCGAAGGGCACGTCGTCGATCGCCATCGGCTGGGGCGGCACCGCAGGCGTACCCGGCTCGGGCACGGAGGCGCTCGGCACCAGTTCGATCGCGCTGGGATCGAATACGACGGCCGGCGCCAACAACGCGGCCGCATTCGGCCTGAACGCCAATGCATCGGGCGTCAGTTCGATCGCGATGGGCGTGCAGGCGACCGCGACGCAGCAGTTTGCCATTGCGCTCGGCAACCTCGCGCTCGCGACCGGTATCTCGGCGAGTGCACTGGGGCCGGGCGCGAAGGCGTCTGCATCGAATTCGACGGCGATCGGCATCAACAGCGCGGCGGCGGCGACATCGACCGTCGCGATCGGCGACAGCAACTCGGTCGCGGCAGCCGCCGGCGCTGGCTCGATCGCCGGCGGCAACTTGTCGAAGGTCCTGGGCGGCACCGGCGCCGTCGCGCTCGGTTTTGGCCAGACCGTCAGCGGCGACGGCGCGGTCGCCATCGGCGACCCGAGCACCGCGATCGGCACCGGCGCGGTCACGGCCGGTTCGAACAACACCGCGAACGGCAACGGCGCGGTGGCGATTGGCAACTCGAACAATGCGCAAGGCACCGGCTCGCTCGCGCTCGGCAATACGTCGGTGGCGGCAGCGGCGGGCGCGGTGGCGTTCGGCGCGTCGGCCGTGGCGAACAATGCAAACGATGTGGCGCTCGGCTCCGGTTCGGTGACGGCCGCGCCGAATCCGACCGCCACCGGCACCATCGGCGGCGTCACGTATACGTTCAACGGCGTCAATCCGGTCAGCGTCGTCAGCGTCGGCGCGGTAGGAACCGAGCGTCAGATCACCAACGTCGCGGCAGGGCGGATCAGTCCGACGAGTACGGATGCGATCAACGGCTCGCAGCTCGATGCGACGAACCAGGCGGTGACGTCGCTGTCGACGTCGACGTTGTCCAGCATCACGTCGTTGTCGACCGGGGTTTCGTCGTTGTCGACGGGATTGAGCTCGACCAACAGTTCGGTCGCGTCGCTGTCGACTTCGACGTCGACCGGCATCGGTTCGTTGTCCACGGGCCTCAGCTCGACCAACAGTTCGGTGACGTCGCTGTCGACGTCCACGTCGACGGGGCTGTCGTCGGCGAACAGCGCGATCACGTCGCTGTCCACGTCGACGTCGACCGGCATCAACTCGCTGTCCACGGGCCTGAGCTCGACGAACAGCTCGGTGACGTCGCTGTCGACGTCCACGTCGACGGGTTTGTCGTCGGCGAATAGCGCGATCACGTCGCTGTCCACGTCGACGTCGACCGGCATCAATTCGCTGTCCACGGGCCTGAGCTCGACCAACAGCACGGTGACGTCGCTGTCGACGTCCACGTCGACGGGTCTGTCGTCGGCGAATAGCGCGATCACGTCGCTGTCCACGTCGACGTCGACCGGCATCAACTCGTTGTCCACCGGCCTGAGCTCGACCAACAGCACGGTTACTTCGCTGTCGACCTCCACGTCGACGGGGCTGTCGTCGGCGAACAGCGCGATCACATCGCTGTCGACTTCGACGTCCACGGGTATCGGTTCGCTGTCCACCGGCTTGAGCTCGACCAACAGCGCGGTCACGTCGCTGTCGACATCGACGTCAACGGGCATCAGCTCGTTGTCGACCGGCCTGAGTTCGACGAACAGCACGGTTACGTCGCTTTCCACGTCGACCTCAACGGGCATCAGCTCGTTGTCGACCGGCCTGAGCTCGACGAACAGCACGGTCACGTCGCTGTCGACCTCGACGTCGACCGGCATCAATTCGCTGTCCACCGGCCTGAGTTCGACGAACAGCACGGTCGTGTCGCTGTCGACTTCGACGTCCACGGGCATCGGTTCGCTGTCGACCGGCTTGAGCTCGACGAACAGCACGGTCACGTCGCTGTCCACGTCGACGTCCACGGGCATCAGCTCGCTGTCGACCGGCCTGAGCTCGACGAACAGCACGGTCACGTCGCTGTCCACGTCGACGTCTACCGGCATCGGCTCGTTGTCCACCGGCCTGAGCGCGACGAACAGCAACCTGACGTCGCTGTCGACCGCCACGTCGACGGGCATCGGTTCGCTGTCGACGGGCCTGAGCTCGATCGTGAACAACAACACCAATCTCGGCAACAGCACGGCCGGCGCGATCGGCGGCGGCTCGACCTACGACCCGACGACCGGCACGATCTCGGCGCCGTCGTACGTGACGTACAACAGCGACGGGTCGACGATCATCAACAACAGCGTCGGCTCGGCGATCGACAACATCAACGCGCACGGCATCAAGTATTTCCACGCGAACTCGACCGCGCCGGACAGCCAGGCGATCGGCGTCGACAGCGTCGCGATCGGCCCGAACGCGATCTCGCTCGTGAACGGCAGCATCGCGCTCGGTTCCGGTTCGGTCGCCGATCGGCCGACGGCGCCGTCGTCCGGCATCATCCGCAACGGCACCGCGGCGATCCCGTTCAACACGACGGACCAGACGCTGCTCGGCGCGGTGTCGGTCGGCGACGCGACGAACCGGACGTATCGCCAGATCACCAACGTCGCGGACGGCACCGGGCAGCAGGACGCGGTGACGGTACGGCAGCTGGCCGGCGCGTTGCAGTCGTTCGCGGTCACGGGCCAGAAGTACTTCCACGCGAATTCGACGGCCGGCGACTCGCTCGCGGTCGGCGCGGAATCGGTCGCGGTCGGGCCGACGACGGTCGTGAACGGCGACAACGGCGTGGGCATCGGCAACGGCGCGATCGTCGACCAGACCGCACCTGGCGGCGTCGCGATCGGGCAGGCGGCGAGTTCCGCGCAGGCCGACGCGATCGCGCTCGGCAGCGGTGCGTCGGCCCTCGGCGCGCAGTCGGTCGCGCAGGGTGCCAATGCGTCGGCGGTCAGCGTGGGCAGCGTCGCGCTCGGCTCGGGTGCGCACAGCACCGCCACCGATGCGCTCGCGCTCGGCGCCGGCGCGTCGGCGACGCTCGCGAACAGCGTCGCGCTGGGCGCCGGTTCGCTGACCACGGTCGGCGCGCTGACGAACTACGTCGCGTACGGCCTGAGCAGCCCGCAGTCGTCGGCCGGTGAAGTGAACATCGGCAACCGGCAGATCACGGGCCTCGCCGCGGGCAAGAACGGCACGGACGCGGTGAACGTGTCGCAGCTCGACTCGGTCGCGAACCAGTTGACGACGCTGATCGATCAACGCACGACCAATCTCGGCGGTCAGTACACGACGAACCCGCCCGGCGGCAACGTGCCGCCGGGGGCGAGCGGTTCGAATTCGTCGGCGGGCGGTTCGGGGGCGGTCGCATCGGGCTCGAACAGCACGGCGGTCGGCAACGCATCGACGGCGTCCGGAAACGGCTCGACGGCGATCGGCGTCGGCGCGACCGCGTCGGGCAGCAATTCGACGGCGATCGGCACGGGCAGCAACGACGGCGGCCGCTCGAGCGTCGTCGCGGTCGGCTCGGCGGATTCGCCGCGACAGGTCGTCAACGTCGCGGCGGGCACGCAGGGCACGGATGCGGTGAACGTGAACCAGCTGAATGCGGTCTCGAACCAGTTCACGCAGTCGCTGAACACGGTCAACAACCAGATCTCGCAGATGCAGCAGCAGATCCAGCAGACCGATTCGATGGCGCGCGAGGGGATCGCCGCGACGGCCGCGTTGGCGTCGATCCCGCACATGGACCGCGACTCGAACTTCGCGATGGGCGTCGGTACCGCGACATTCCAGGGTCAGAAGGCCATGGCCGTCGGCGTGCAGGCGCGCCTCACGGAGAACCTGAAGGCGACGCTGAACGGCGGCTTCGCCGGCAGCCAGCGCGTCGTCGGCGCGGGCGTGCTGTATCAGTGGAAGTAATCGCGCGCGACGGTCCGTTCCGGCACGCGCTGCCGGAGCGGACCGCGTCGAACGCAAACGCACGCGGATGCGGCCGCGCCATCGCGCCGCACGCGCTGCGCCCATCGCATTTTCGGAGTAATCAAGTGAAAAACATCCATCTTGCACTGCTGGCGTCCGTCGTTTCCCTCGCTGCCTGCTCGAGCGCGTCGGGGCCGACGTACAACGCATACGAATTGCAGTCCCGTGACGGCATCCGCACCTTCCGCGTCGACTGTCACGGCATCCTGTCGAGCGCGCAGACCTGCATGAAGGTCGCGACGCGCATGTGCGGCAACGACGCCGTGCGCGTGGTCGATTCCACGACGCCTTACCGCGACGGCGCCGATCCGCACTCGATGGTGTTCCAGTGCGGCGCGGCACCCGCGCCGGTCGCCGCGGCCGTCGCGCCGGCACCCGCCGCGGTCGAGAAGGTGAGCCTGACCGGCGATGCCTATTTCGCGACCGATTCGGCCGTGCTGACGTCGGCCGCCACCGCCGCGCTCGACAAGCTGATGAACCAGCAAGGCGACCGGCATTTCGCGCGCGTGGAAGTGGACGGTTATACCGACGCGACCGGCTCGGATACGCACAACCAGGCGCTGTCGAAGCGTCGGGCCGATGCTGTCGCGGGGTATCTGCGTGAACACGGGCTGAAGGCGGATTCGTTTGCCGCGACGGGGCATGGAGAAGCCAATCCGGCGGCAACGAACGATACCGTCGAAGGGCGGGCGCGCAATCGCCGGGTGGAAATCTCGCTGCAGAAGTAGGACGTGGCGACCGGGTCGCCGCACGCGCGGCCGTCGAAACCGGACGGGTCGCTTGCGGCGGCGGTGCCGTGCGAGGATGCGCGACGCCGACGAAGGCACCGCGTCACGCGGTGCGTGCCCGCGGCCGCCGTCGTCGTTGCATGGACGCCGCCGCCGCACGGCGACTTGCGTCCGGCACGCGAGTCATTCGTTCGACGGATCAGCCGATCAGTGCCGGATCACGCAG
This sequence comes from Burkholderia sp. Tr-862, assembly GCF_011753085.1. NCBI lineage: Bacteria > Pseudomonadati > Pseudomonadota > Betaproteobacteria > Burkholderiales > Burkholderiaceae > Burkholderia > Burkholderia sp. Tr-862. The sequence goes on along the minus strand of NZ_VWWG01000059.1, from coordinate 16,197 downwards.
ACGGCCACGATTTCGTATCCGGGGTCGGCATGCGTGTTTGCCGCCTTTTCGGCTTCCTCATACGAAGCGAAGGACGTGGCATTTTCAATCGCCGGTGCCATGCCGATATCGCCGTCCTCGGCAGTGCAGAGGAATTGCTCGCCGGTCTTCACGACGTAGACGGACATCATGATTCCCTCCAGGGTTTGCAGGGGGAAATTCCAGTCTAGCAGCCAAACGTGCACAATACCGGCATGCGAACCCCCGACCTTGAATGCCTTGTCACCGTTACCATGCCCTTCGGAAAATACAAGGGCCGACGCCTTGCCGACCTGCCCGGCCCTTACCTCAACTGGCTGGCGCGCGAAGGATTCCCGCGCGGCGAACTCGGCCGACAGCTCGCGCTGATGCACGAGATCGACCATAACGGTCTGAGGGAACTTCTGGCGCCCCTGCGCAAACCCGGCTATCCAGCCGCCGATGCTGACATAAAATAACAAAAGGCTCTGTCGCGGATAAACCGCTGGCAAAAGAGGGGTGCCAACATGAGACGCCTTTATTTTCTCGTACCCGATACGCAGATGGCGAAGGCGATCGTCGATGACTTGCTGCGCGCTCGCATCATCTGGCGCCATATTCACGTTCTCGCCGATCACAGCGTCACGCTCGATCAGTTGCCCGAAGCATCTCTGCTGCAAAGCAGCGATGTCGTGCACGCGCTCGAGCGAGGCGTCGCACTCGGCGGCGCGACAGGCGCGCTTATCGGTCTCGTCGCGCTGGTATTTCCCCCAGCGGAGCTCGTGATCGCGGGCGGTGCCGTCGTCGGATTGACGCTGGCGGGCGCGGGCTTCGGCGCGTGGACGGCCGCGATGATCGGCATTGCCGAACCGAATGGGCGACTCGCGCGCTTTCGCGAGGCCATCCGGCAAGGCCAGATCCTGATCATGGCCGACGTGCCGCCGCTGCGAGAGGAGGAAATCTCGGAGATGGTCGCGCAGCATTTTCCCAAGGCGGATCTGGAAGGCGGCGAGCCCACGACGCCGATCTTCCCCTGATAGCGAAAACCGGCACACGCGAACACCTGCGCTCATCGACGCGATTCGTCGGACGCGTGTTCGCGTTGCCGCGACCATGGGCGGCATTGCGTTGCGTTTCGACGCGGCCGCCGGTGGTGTTGCGGAATGGCAGGGCGAACGTGTCGCGGTGCGTTGCGCCGGCTCCGGGTCCGGCGATTCCGAATCGCACACGGAACAGTCTTTTTGACGCGAAGGGCGCGTTCTGAACCTGAGTGCTGAAGCTGAACCGTCAGCAAGGAGGTCATATGGAACTGCACATGCAATCGCACCATTGGGAACGGCGCACGCCGGACTGGGTCTCCGCTGCCGTGGCCGGCCTGGCGGGCGGCGCGCTGGTGATCGCGCTGGAATTTTTCTGGTCGACGCTGGTGCTCCATGAAAGCCCGTGGCGACCGACCCACAAGATCGCTGCGATGGTGATGGGGCGCGGCGCGCTCAGCCAGTTGTCGCAATTCAGCCTTGAAATCGTCGCGATGGCGCTGCTGCTGCATTACGTGCTCGGCGCGATCATGGGGATGATGCTCGCCGCGATCATGGCGCCGTTCCGGTTCGATTCGAGCGTCGGCATGGAGGCGGTGATCGGGCTGGCCTTCGGGCTCGTCGCGTACCTGTGGAACTTTTATGTGATGACGGCCGTGTTCCCGTGGTTCATCTCGGAGCGCGGTTCCGGCCCCTTGCTGGCCAACCTGCTGTTCGGCGTGGTTGCGGCCGTCGCCTATGGCCAGCTGGAGCGATGGCGCAGGCCGAGCAGGATGGAGTGACGCGGCGCTTTTGTCGACGCTCGCGCCGACCTGAACACCCGTCGGCCCCGATAGACGGCCGCGTCGGCAGTCCCTGCCGGCGGCGGCCGTTTTTGCATCGCATCGCCGCATGCAAGGCCGCCGTTCGCGCCGTTCGTGCGAGGTATGCGCGTCCGCGTTTCGCCGCCTTGCACGATGCAGGGCCGAGGACTACCTTTTCTTAAGAGCCGTCGTGGGCAGCGCGTCGCGAAGCGGTCCCGGCACAGGTGCCGGCGCGGACGATACGACGAATGCGACATGCGCCGACGCGGCGCGACGACGCCAGCAGCGTCGTGTCGGCGGCTCGAGTGCGTGACACGCAGCGAGGCGGCCTATGGCCCTTGCGATTGCTCTGGTCCTGATCATCGCAGTGGCGGTGGGGTTTCACTTTGCCAGTCCGTGGTGGATCACGCCGATCGCGTCGAATTGGGTGCGCATGGACGACATGCTGACGATCACGCTCGTCATCACCGGCGCGTTCTTCATCGCGATCAACCTGTTCATCGTGCTCGCACTGGTGCGCTACCGCCATCGCAGCGGTCGTCGCGCCGCCTACGAGCCGCACAACAGGCGGCTGGAATGGTGGCTGATCGGCCTGACCTCGGTCGGCGTGGCCGCATTGCTGGCACCGGGGCTGTTCGTCTATGCGGACTACGTGCGACCGCCGCACAAGGTGCTGCAGATGGAAGTGCTCGGCCAGCAATGGCAATGGCGCTTCCGCTTCGCGGGCCCCGGCGGCAAGCTGGGCACGACGGACGTGCGCTACGTCAGCACCGACAACCCGTTCGGCCTGAACCCCGGCGACCCCAACGGCCGCGACAATTACCTGATCGACGCGTCCGAAGTGCACTTGCCGCTCAACCAGCCGGTGCAGGTGCTGGCACGGTCGCGTGACGTGCTGCACGACTTCTACGTGCCGCCGTTCCGCGCGCGGATGAACATGGTGCCGGGCATGGTGACCACCTTCTGGTTCACGCCGACCAAGGCCGGGCGTTACGACATCCTGTGCGCGCAGCTCTGCGGCATCGGGCACTCGAACATGCGCGGCGTGGTGGTGGTGGAAGACGAAGCGTCGTTCTCGCGCTGGCTCGCGCGGCAGCCCACGTTCACGCAGCGGCAGCAGGCGAACGTGCAGGCCGCTCCGGCCGCCGCGGGCGGCAGCGCCCAAGCGCTGGCCGACCAGGGCAAGGCGCTCGCGGCGGCGAAGGGCTGCATCGCCTGCCATACCGTGGACGGCACGCCGCGCGTGGGCCCCACATGGAAGGGCCTGTACGGCAAGACCGAAACGATGGCCGACGGCAGCACCGCGAAGGTGGACGACGCCTATCTGCGCGCGTTCATCAGCAACCCGACGGCCCGTGTGGTGAAGGGTTTCTCGCCGATCATGCCGCACTTCGACCTGAGCGATCAGGAACTGGCCGCACTCGTGGCCTATATCAAGGCGCAAGGCGCGCCGGACGCCAGCAGCGCGGCGCAGCGCTAGCGGAGCACACCCCATGACTTACGCGCACTCCGATCACGGCCCGCAGAGCTTCTGGACCCGCTACGTCTGGAGCCAGGACCACAAGGTCATCGCTGTGCAGTACGCGCTGACGGCCATCGCCATCGGCCTCGTCGGCCTGGTGCTGTCGAACCTGATGCGGCTGCAGCTCGGCTTCCCGGGCAAGTTCGCGTTCATCGACGCGAACCACTACTACCAGTTTGTCACGATGCACGGGATGATCATGGTGATCTACCTGCTGACGGCGCTGTTCCTGGGCGGCTTCGGCAACTACCTGATCCCGCTGATGCTGGGCGCGCGCGACATGGTGTTCCCGTTTCTCAACATGCTGAGCTTCTGGGTCTACCTGCTCGCCGTGCTGGTGCTGACCGCGAGCTTCTTCGTGCCGGGCGGGCCGACCGGCGCGGGCTGGACGCTGTATCCGCCGCAGGCCATCCTGCCGGGCACGCCGGGCGTGGAATGGGGCATCGTGCTGATGCTGGTGTCGCTGGCGATCTTCATCGTCGCGGCGACGATGGGCGGCCTGAACTACGTCACCACCACGCTGCAGGCGCGCACGCGCGGCATGACGCTGATGCGCATGCCGCTCACGGTGTGGGGCATCTTCACCGCGACCATCATGGCGCTGCTGGCGTTTCCGGCACTGTTCGTGTCGGCGGTGATGATGCTGTTCGACAAGACGCTCGGCACCAGCTTCTTCGTGCCGGCCGTGGTGTCGATGGGGCAGACGCTCAACCATGCCGGCGGCAGCCCGCTGCTGTTCCAGCACCTGTTCTGGTTCTTCGGGCATCCGGAGGTCTACATCGTCGCGCTGCCGGCGTTCGGCATCGCGTCGGACCTGATCAGCACGCACGCGCGCAAGAGCATCTTCGGCTACCGGATGATGGTGTGGGCGATCGTCATGATCGGCGCGCTGAGCTTCGTGGTCTGGGCTCACCACATGTTCATCGCCGGCATGAATCCGTACTTCGGCTTCTTCTTTGCCACCACCACGCTGATCATCGCCGTGCCGACCGCGCTCAAGGTCTACAACTGGGTGCTGACGCTGTGGCGCGGCGATATCCACCTGACCGTGCCGATGCTGTTCGCGATCGGCTTCATCAGCACCTTCGTCCTCGGCGGGCTGACCGGGCTGTTCCTCGGCAACGTGAGCGTGGACATTCCGCTGTCGAACACGTACTTCGTGGTCGCGCACTTCCATATGGTGATGGCCGTGTCGCCGATCCTGGTAGTGTTCGGCGGCCTCTACCACTGGTATCCGCTGGTGACGGGCCGCATGCTGAACGACACGCTCGGGCGCCTGCACTTCTGGTTCACCTTCGTCGGCACTTATGCGATCTACTTCCCGATGCACTATCTCGGCGTCCTCGGCATGCCGCGACGCTATTACGCGTATGAGGGCTACAGCTTCATTCCGCATTCGGCGCAGACGCTCAACGCCTTCATCACCGTCGTTGCGCTGATCGTCGGCGTGGCGCAGCTGCTGTTCCTGTTCAACCTGGCGTGGAGCCTCGTGCACGGCAAGCGTGCCGACGGCAATCCGTGGCGGGCCACCACGCTGGAATGGCAGACGCCGCAATCGCCACCGGCGCACGGAAACTGGGGCGCCGCGCTGCCGGTCGTCTATCGCTGGGCATACGAATACAGTCCGGCAGGGGAGGCGGAAGATTTCGTCCCCCAAAACCGGCCGCCCGCAACGGCGCCCGAGCCCGCGCCGGCCCGGCCGACGCTTCACTCCGGCGAGGCACACGAATGACCACGCTGCCGCGCCCCTTCGGTCCCGACGCGCAACCGGTCCTGCCGAATGCGGGCCGCACGGGCCTGATCGTCTTCATGGCGGTGGCCACGACGTTGTTTGCCCTGCTGCTGCTCGCCTATGGGATGCGCATGCGCGAACCCGACTGGCAGCCGATCCCGCATCCGGCGCTGCTGTGGTGGAACACCGGTGCGCTGGTGCTGGCCAGCATCGCGATGCAGCGCGCACGACGGATGACCTTGCACCGCGCGGTGTGGCTGGTATCCGGCGGCGTGCTGGCGGCGCTGTTCGTGATCGGGCAACTGACCGCCTGGCGCATGCTGTCCGCCGCCGGGCAGACCGTCACCGTCAATCCTTCCAACAGCTTCCTGTACCTGCTCACCGGCCTGCACGGGTTGCATGTGCTGGGCGGACTGGTGGCCTGGGTCGTCACGATCGCGCTTGTGCGGCGCGCGGACCCGTTCCGCGCCCAGCGCGCCATTGCGCTGTGCGCCATCTATTGGCATTTCCTGCTGGCTGTCTGGCTCGTGCTGCTGGCGGCGATGTGGTGGATGACCCCCGCGATCGTCGCCGCCATCTGCGGGCCGCTATATGGAGCCGCGCCATGACCGTGCCCACGCTCCCCACTGAATCATCCGTCGGCGAATCGGCCCAGCTCGCCCCCGCCGAAGCCGGGCCCGACGGCTGGCGCGGCATCGTCACGGACTGGGCGGGCGACCGCGAAGCCTTCAAGGTGCCGTGGGGCAAGGCGATGATGTGGATCTTCCTGCTGTCGGACACCTTCGTCTTCAGCAGCTTCCTGATCGGCTACATGTCGGTGCGCATCTCGACCACGGCGCCGTGGCCCGACACGTCCAAGGTATTCGGGCTCACGGTGGGCGGCGTGGATGTACCGTTGCTGCTGATCGCGATCATGACGTTCATCCTGATCAGCAGCAGCGGCACGATGGCGATGGCCGTCAATTTCGGCTACCGGCGCAACGCGAAGCGCGCCGCCGTGCTGTTGCTGGCGACCGCGCTGCTGGGCGCGGCCTTCGTGTCGATGCAGGCGCTCGAATGGACCAAGCTGATCGTCCATGAAGGTATCCGCCCGTGGGGCAACCCGCTGGGCGCGGCGCAGTTCGGCGCGTGCTTCTTCACGATCACCGGGTTCCACGGCTTTCACGTGACCTGCGGCGTGATCTACCTGCTGCTGATCGCACGCAAGGTGCTGCAACCGGGGTTCACCGAGCACGGCAACTTCCAGATCGTCGAGATTGCCGGCCTGTACTGGCACTTCGTCGACCTGGTGTGGGTGTTCATCTTCGCGCTGTTCTATTTGTGGTGAGGCAGGCCATGGACCATACCGATCCCGCCGATCGTCCCGAGGCCGCGCACGGCCAGCAGCATCCGATCGGCGTCTACCTGAAGATCTGGGGCCTGCTGTTCGTTCTGAGCACGTTGTCGTATCTCGTGGACTACTTCCACGTGCAGGGCCTGCTGCGCTGGGTGCTGATCGTCGTGCTCATGATCGCCAAGGCCGGGCTGATCGTGTCGATTTTCATGCACATGATGTGGGAGCGGCTGGCGCTGGTGTACGCGATCCTGATACCGCCGCTGTGCCTGCTGGTGCTCATGGTGCTGATGGCCGCCGAAGCGCATCACACGTTCGGCATGCGGGAACTCTTCTTTCACTGACCCAGGGCATCCGTTCACGCAAACCTGAAGGGAGGACCTCATGAAATTTTCACGCCGACGTTTCCTTACAGCCACCACCGTGCTGGCTTCCGCGCTGGCCGTGGGCCGCCGCGCGGCGGCGGCGGATGCCGTTGCCGTGCAGGAATCCGATGCAAACGCCCAGGCCCTCGGCTACAAGACGGACGCGAGCCGGGTCGATCGGGCGAAGTTCCCGAAATTTCAGGCGGGCGAGGCCTGTTCGAACTGCCAGTTCTTCCAGGGCAAGGCCGGTGTCGCGATGGCGCCGTGCGCCATTTTCGGCGGCAAGCAGGTCAATGCGAAAGGCTGGTGCAGCGCCTATGTGAAAAAGGCGTAGCGAGCGGGGGGCATGACGGGATCCCCGCGCGGCGCACCGGATCGAGCACATACAATGTGAGCGTCCGTCGGCCTGCGCTTCGCCATGACCTGGGTGACGCGCGGGCCGCTCCGCCCGCGACCCGCCAAGGCCAACATGGAAATCAAATGGATCGAGGACTTCCTCGCGCTCGCTCAATATCAAAGCTTTTCCCGTGCGGCTGAATTTCGCAACGTCACGCAGTCGGGCTTCAGCCGTCGCATCCAGTCGCTCGAACAGTGGATCGGCGCCGAACTGATCGACCGCAGCAGCTTTCCGCCGGTGCTGACGCCGGCGGGCCGGCTGTTTCGCGAGACGGCCGAAGACGTGCTCAGCCGCCTGTTCGACACGCGGGCCATCATCCGCACCGAGCAACGGATTGCCGGCAAGAGCCTGCAGATCGCCGCGGGCCACACGATCGCGCTGAGCTTCCTGCCGGGCTGGCTCAAGGCGCTCGCCCCGCATTTCGGCGAAGTGCGGGCGCGCGTCATTCCGACCAACGTCCATGACTCGATCCTGATGCTCGTCAACGGCAACTGCGAGCTGATGTTTGCCTATCACCATCCCGAGCTGCCGCTCCATCTCGACCCGGCGAAGTACGAGCACCTGACGGTCGGCCTCGACACGTTGATGCCGGCATGCCGGCCGAACCAGCGCTCGGCGCCCGCGTTTCGCCTGCCCGGAACGAAGCAGAGCCCGCTGCCGCTGATCTCCTATACGGAGACCAGCTATTTCGGCCGCTGCCTCGCGCTGCTGCTCGGCCGTGCCCCCGATGCGCCGGCCTTGCAGCTGCACTACGAGTCGGACATGGCCGAGGTGCTGAAGAAACTCGTCATGGAAGGCGAGGGCGTCGCGTGGCTGCCCCGCAGCGCCATCGCCGCCGAGCTGGCGGCCGGCGAACTCGTCCCGGCGGGTCCGGCGGCGTGGAATCTCGAAGTCGAGCTGCGCGTGTATCGCGACGTGTCCAACCGCAGTGAATTCCTCGACACGCTGTGGCAGCACCTGCGCGCGGCGCCTTCCCGGCTCGGCTGAGTCAGGGTTTTCCCGCCTTATGCGGCGCTCGCATACCGCCATGTTGCACCGGCATCACGGTTTTATCGACCGTCCCTACCATTCGTTCCAACGGCAATCGTGACGCGTGACCGGCGTCGCGCGGCCCTCTTCGCAGCGCTCGTTCGCCCCCGGCGGCAGGGCGCCACCCAAGGACGAATGGACATGAAAAATCGCCTTACCTTCAGCATTGCAGTCGGCATGATCCTCGGTGTCGTCGCCGGTTATGCGTGCCACACCCACATCGCGGATCCGGGCACCCTCAAAACCGTCGCCGGCTATTTCTCGATCGTCACCGACATCTTCCTGCGCCTGATCAAGATGATCATCGCGCCGCTGGTGTTCGTCACGCTCGTGTCCGGCCTGGCCGGCATGGACAGCGGCGAGGACGTCGGCCGCATCGGCCTGCGCTCGATCGGGTGGTTCGTCTGCGCGTCGCTGATTTCGTTGAGCCTGGGCCTCGTCATGGCCAATGCGCTGCAGCCGGGTGCGGGCCTGAACCTCGCGGCCTCCGCCGCCGAGGTCGACACCGGACTGAATACCGCCGCGCTGAACGCGCGGGACGTGATCACGCATGCGTTCCCGACCAGCCTGCTCGACGCGATGGCGCGCAACGACATCCTGCAGATCCTGGTGTTCTCGGTCTTTCTCGGCATCGGGCTGAGCGCGCTGAAGCACGACAAGCGGGTCGGCGTCGTGATCCAGTCGATCGACGGCATGGTGCCGGTGATGCTGCGCCTGACCAACTACGTGATGCGCGCGGCGCCGCTCGGCGTATTCGGTGCGATCGCCGCGTCGGTCACGCTGCGCGGGCTCGACGTGATCTATACGTATGGCAAGCTGATCGGCGCGTTCTACCTCGGCTTGCTCGTCCTCTGGACGCTGCTGATCGGCGCCGGCTACGTGTTTCTCGGGCGACGCGTCGGCAGCCTGCTGAAGGCCGTACGCGAACCCGCGCTGATTGCCTTCTCGACCGCGAGCAGCGAGGCCGCGTATCCGCGCCTGACCGAGCAGCTCGAGCAGTTCGGCGTGGACAAGAAGGTGGTGGGCTTCACGCTGCCGCTCGGTTACGCGTTCAACCTGGACGGTTCGATGATGTATCAGGCGTTTGCCGCCATCTTCATCGCGCAGGCGTTCGGCGTGCACATGCCGGTGTCGGAGCAGGTGTTCATGTTGCTGGTGCTGATGTTGAGCAGCAAGGGGATGGCGAGCGTGCCGCGCGGCTCGGTGGTCGTGGTCGCGGCGGTCGCGCCGATGTTCCATCTGCCGGTGGCCGGCGTCGCGATGATTCTGGCGATCGACCAGATTCTCGACATGGGCCGCACGATGACGAACGTGATCGGCAACAGCGTGGCGACGGCGGTGATCGCGAAATGGGAGAGCCGGCGTGCTACGAAGTCGCAAGCCGCCGCCGTATTCGATCAGCCGGAGAGCGCATGATGCACATGGATGGCGTGAATGCCCGGCGCAAGTTCGGCGTGGTGGGCGGCCTCGGGCCGCTGGGCAGTGCCGATGTGTTCTTCAAGATGGTGAAGGCGACGCCTGCGTCGTCCGACGAGGAGCACGCCGAGATGATCTTCGAGCAATACCCGTTCAAGGGCTCGGGGTCGGGCAGCGCGGCGACCATCGAACGCAAGCTGTACGTGTTCGACATGATCCGGGCGTTCGAGAAGCGGGGCGTGACGACGGTCGTGCTGCCGTGCTTCCTGAGCCACACGTTCATCGACGAGCTGAAGGCAAACACGAGCCTGCCGATCGTGGATATCGTCGAAGCGGTGCGCAGCCATGTACGGCGCAAGTATCCCGACGCGACGCGCATCGGCGTGCTGGCGTCCGACTACGTGCGCGACAAGCGACTCTTCGAAGCGTACTTCCCGGCGCCGCAATTCGACATCGTCCATCCGCGGTCGCACGACGGGATCGACCTCGTGACCGAAGCGATCTACGGCGCCGACGGCATCAAGCGCGGCAATCTTCGAGGCCGTCCGGTCGAACTGCTGCGCCGCGCATGCGAGGACCTTGCCGATCAGGGCGTGCAGGTGATCGTTCCGGGGCTGACCGAGATCGCGCTGGTCACGGATGAAATCGGCCCGCAGCGCGTACCGCTCGTGGATTCGAACCTCGCGTATGCGCAGTACGCGGTGACCGGGCAACCGGGTTCGCGCGCGGCGACGTTCAAGATCGGCGTGGTCGGCGGGGTCGGCCCGGCCGCGACGGTCGATTTTCTGGACAAGATCGTGCGCAACACGCCGGCATCGCGCGATCAGGACCATATCAAGCTGCTGGTCGAACAGAATCCGCAGATTCCCGATCGAACCGAGAACCTGGTGGGCGCCGGCGCGGATCCGACGATCTCCCTGTACGCGACCTGCAAGAAACTCGAGGACGGCGATGCCGACGTCATCGCGATTCCGTGCAACACCGCGCATGCGTTCGTCGAGCGGATTCAGCCTTGGCTCGGCATTCCGATCGTCAACATGCTGACCGTCACGGTCGCCCACCTGCGCGACACCTATCCGGCGCTGCGGGAGGTCGGTGTGCTGGCCACGTCCGGCACGATCGAAAGCGGGGTCTACCAGAAGGCGCTGGAATCGCAGGGACTCCGGCAAGTGGCGCCGGGGCCGGCGTTGCAGGCGCGCGTGATGGAAGCGATCTACGGCACGCGGGGTGTCAAGGCCGGCTTCACGGCCGGACGGTGCGAGGAAGATATCGGCGCGGCCATCGAGGCGTTGATGGACGAAGGCGTGAGCGTGATCGTGCTCGGCTGTACCGAACTGCCGATCCTGCTGCCGGGCGGCGAATATGTCGCGCGGAGCGGGCGCCGGGCGACGCTCGTCGATCCGACCGACGTGCTTGCGCGCACGTGCATTGCGTATGCGACGGCGGGCGGCGGCTGAGTCGCCCCCTGTTCCAGGCTGGCGTCGATGAGCGGAGTGATCCGGCCCGTTTTCGCCCTTCGCGCCGCTCGTGGAAAACTGTATGAATATACAGTATAGTATCCGTCGAACTCGAGCGGCGCGGGCATGACCCGTGCGGCACGTGCGCCGCGTCTGCGGGCATCCGCCGCAGCGTTCCGGCACCGTGATTCCGGCTAACTCATTCAGACGGGCAGGCAAATTGTCATCCAGCAATCTGATCCGCATTCGCGGAGCACGTCAGCACAACCTCAAGAACCTCGATCTCGATCTGCGCACCGGCGAAATGACGGTCGTCACCGGCCCGTCGGGCTCCGGCAAGTCGAGCCTCGTGTTCGACACGCTGTACGCGGAAGGCCAGCGGCGCTACGTCGAGACGTTCAGCGCGTATGCGCGGCAGTTCCTCGACCGGATGGACCGGCCGCAGGTCGAGCGCGTCGACGGCGTGCCGCCCGCGATCGCGATCGACCAGACCAACCCGGTCCGCAGCTCGCGCTCGACGGTCGGCACGATGACCGAGCTCAACGATCACCTGAAGCTGTTGTACGCGCGCGCGGCCGAGCTGTTCGACCGCCAGACCGCGCGGCAGGTGCGGCATGACACGCCCGAGACGATCTACGCGGAACTCGTCGAGCGCACGCGCGCCGACGATCCGCGCGTCGTCGTCACGTTCCCGGTCGAGCTGCCGGAAAGCGCGTCCGAGGACGAAGTCGCGCAGTGGCTGTCCGCGAGCGGCTACACGCGCGTGCAGGCGCAGCGCGAAGTCGCGTCGCCCACCGGCCCGCGCAAGCTGCTCGACGTGGTGGCCGACCGCTTCCGCGTGCAGCAGGCCGACAAGGTGCGCGTGGTCGAGGCGATCGAGGCGTCGCTGAAGCGCGGCGGCGGCCGCGTGAACGTCTACGTGCTGGCGCCGGACGCGGACAACGCGCTCGCCGCAACCGTCGAGCCGCAGGTGTGGCGTTTCTCCACCGGGCTGCACGATCCCGACAGCGACCTGCGCTACGCAGAGCCGCAGGCAGCGCTGTTCTCGTTCAACTCGGCCTACGGCGCATGCGAAACCTGCCGCGGCTTCGGCCGCGTGATCGGCGTCGATCTCGGCCTCGTGATCCCCGACGCGCGCAAGACGCTGCGCGGCGGCGCGATCAAGCCGATGCAGACGCCCGCCTGGAAGGAATGCCAGGACGACCTGATGCGCTACGCGGCGAAAGCCGGCATCCCGCGCGACACGCCGTGGTCCGAGCTGACGGACGCCCAGCGCGAATGGGTGATCAACGGCTCGCCGGACTGGAACGGCAAGTGGCAGAGCCAGTGGTACGGCGTCAAACGCTTCTTCGGCTATCTCGAATCGAAAGCGTACAAGATGCATATCCGCGTGCTGCTGTCGAAGTACCGCAGCTACACGCCGTGCGACGTGTGCGGCGGCGCGCGCCTGAAGACGGAATCGCTTCAATGGCGGCTCGGCTCGAAGGCGAACGCCGACGCGGTGCTCGCGCCCGCTGATCGCTTCCTGCCGCGTGGCGTCGACTGGACGCGCGCGCAGCTCGAGGCGCTGCCGGGCCTGACGGTGCACGACCTGATGCTGCTGCCGATCGAGCGCATCCGCCGCTTCTTCGACGACGTGAGCCTGCCGAGCGCGCTGCTCGACGACGCGCTGAAGCTGCTGCTCGCCGAGGTGCGCACGCGCCTGAAATACCTGTGCGACGTCGGGCTCGGCTACCTGACGCTCGACCGGCAGAGCCGCACGCTGTCCGGCGGCGAGGTCCAGCGGATCAACCTGACCACGGCGCTCGGCACGTCGCTCACGAAAACGCTGTTCGTGCTCGACGAGCCGAGCATCGGGCTGCATCCGCGCGACCTCACGCGAATCGTCGAGGCAATGCAGCGGCTGCGCGACGCGGGCAATACGCTGGTCGTCGTCGAGCACGATCCGTCGGTGATGCTCGCGGCCGACCGGCTGATCGACATGGGCCCGGGGCCCGGCGAGCGCGGCGGCACGATCGTCTACGACGGCACGCCGGGCGACATCCGCTCCGCGCACACGCTGACGGGCGAGTATCTCGGCGGCCGCAAGCACGTCGCGCATGCGTCGAACTGGGCGCGCCGTCCGGTGGACGCGAACACGCCGCGCATCGTGCTGGCAGGCGCGACCGAGCACAACCTGCGCGACGTGACGGTCGAGATTCCGCTGCAGCGGCTCGTGTGCGTGACGGGCGTGTCGGGTTCCGGCAAGTCGACGCTGCTGCAGGACGTGCTCTATCCGGCGATGGCGCGCCACCACGGCAAGGCGACCGAGTCGCCGGGCGCGTTCCGCAACTTGACGGGGGCCGATCAGGTCGGCGACGTCGTGTTCGTCGATCAGTCGCCGATCGGCAAGACCACGCGGTCGAACCCGGCCAGCTATGTCGGCGCGTTCGACGAGATCCGCAAGCTGTTCGCGAAGGCGCCGCTCGCGCTGCAACGCGGCTACGGCGCGGGCACGTTCAGCTTCAACTCGGGCGACGGCCGTTGCCCGACTTGCGGCGGCTCGGGCTTCGAGCACATCGAAATGCAGTTCCTGAGCGACGTCTACCTGCGTTGCCCGGACTGCGACGGCAGCCGCTACCGCGCCGAGATTCTCGAAGTGCGCATCGAGCGCGACGGCCGTGCGCTGAACATCGCCGACGTGCTCGACCTGACCGTCAGCGAGGCGACCGGGTTCTTCGCGACCGATGCCGAGGTGCTGCGCGTGCTGCAGCCGATCGTCGACGTCGGTCTCGAATACGTGAAGCTCGGCCAGCCGGTGCCGACGTTGTCCGGCGGCGAAGCGCAGCGGCTGAAGCTGGCCGGCTTCCTCGCAGAATCGGCGGCGGCGGCCGGCGGGCGCCGCGTCGCCAGCGAGGAGGCGCGCGTCGCGCGGGCGAAGCTGTTCATGTTCGACGAGCCGACCACCGGGCTGCACTTCGACGACATCGCGAAGCTGATGCAGGCGTTCGGCAAGCTGCTCGCGGCCGGCCATTCGCTGATCGTGATCGAGCACAACCTCGACGTGATCCGCGCAGCCGACTGGCTGATCGATCTCGGCCCGGAAGGCGGCGACGGCGGCGGCCGCGTGCTGTGCGCGGGCACGCCCGACGACGTGAAGGCTTGCGCGGAATCGCATACCGGCGTCGCGCTGCTGCAGTACGACCGCGCGATGGATGGCGAAACGGCGCTGGCCGACGAAGGCGTGCCGCTGCAGGCCGTGCTGAACGCCGCACGCGAGCGGCGCGCGATCGAGGGCGAGGACGTCGTGCGGATCGTCAATGCGCGCGAGCACAACCTGAAGGCGCTCGACGTCGATATCCCGCACGGCAAGTTCAACGTGATCACCGGCGTGTCGGGTTCCGGCAAGTCGACGCTCGCGTTCGACATCCTGTTTCACGAAGGCCAGCGCCGCTACCTCGAATCGCTGAACGCGTATGCGCGCTCGATCGTGCAGCCGGCCGGGCGGCCGGAAGTCGACGCGGTGTACGGCATTCCGCCGACGGTGGCGATCGAGCAGCGCCTGTCGCGCGGCGGCCGCAAGAGCACGGTCGCGACCACGTCCGAAGTCTGGCACTTCCTGCGGCTGCTGTATGTGAAGCTCGGCCTCCAGCATTGCATCCACGACGGCACGCCGGTCACGTCGCAAACCGTCGAGTCGATCGCCGCGCAGCTGCTGCGCGACCATCGCGGCGAGCACGTCGGGCTGCTCGCGCCGCTCGTCGTCAACCGCAAGGGCGTGTATACCGATCTCGCGAAGTGGGCGAAGGCGCGCGGCAGCACGCATCTGCGCGTGGACGGCGAGTTCGTGACGGTCGATCCGTGGCCGAAGCTCGATCGCTTCCGCGAGCATACGATCGAGCTGCCGGTGGCCGATATCGTCGTGTCGCCGGACGACGAAGCCGAATTGCGGCGGGTGCTCGACGAGACGCTCGAACTCGGCAAGGGCGTGATGCACCTGCTCGCGCCGTTGGACGGGCTGCACCACGCGATGCAGAACGATCATTCGACCGCGCGCGTCGGCGAGGTCAAGGTGCTGTCGGTCAAGCGCGCGTGCCCGGTGTGCGGCACGAGCTATCCGGAACTCGATCCGCGGATGTTCTCGTACAACAGCAAGCATGGCTGGTGCACGACCTGCGTCGGCACGGGCGTCACGCTCACACGCGAACAGCGCGCGGCGTACGACGACACGGTACGCGCCGGGGATGATCGCGGCCGCGAGCAGACGCTGCCGTCGGACGAACAGGAACCGGAAGGCGTCGGCAACGAGCCGTGCCCGGATTGCGGCGGCACGCGCCTGAACCCGTCCGCGCGCGCGGTCACGTTCGATGCGCATCCGATCGTCGAGGTCGCGCAGTGGACAGTGTCCGATACGCGCCGCTGGATCGACGCGCTGGAGCTGACCGGCCGCGACGCGCAGATCGCACGCGACATCGTCAGCGAGATCGGCAGCCGCCTCGCGTTTCTCGAGGAAGTCGGGCTCGGCTATCTGAGCCTCGATCGCGCGGCGCCGAGCCTGTCGGGCGGCGAAGCCCAGCGTATCCGGCTCGCCGCGCAGCTCGGCAGCAACCTGCAGGGCGTGTGCTACGTGCTCGACGAGCCGACGATCGGCCTGCATCCGCGCGACAACCGGATCCTGCTGGACGCGCTGCGCAAGCTCGGCGACAAGGGCAACACGCTCGTCGTCGTCGAGCATGACGAGGACACGATTCGGCGCGCCGATCACATCATCGACGTCGGCCCGGGCGCCGGCAAGCGCGGCGGCACGCTGGTCGCCGAGGGCGCGGTCGCCGATCTGGCCGCGCAGCCGGATTCGGTGACGGGGCGCCTGCTCGCGCAGCCGATGACGCACCCGCTGCAACCGCGCCGCGCGGTGAGCCTGGCGGGCAAGAAGGGCGCACCGGCGGTGCCGGAGGCCTGGCTGACCGTGCACGGCGCGACGCTGCACAACCTGCGCGACGTCACCGTCGGCATTCCGCTCGCGCGGCTCGTCGCGGTGACGGGCGTGAGCGGCTCCGGCAAGTCGACGCTCGCGCGCGACGTGCTGATGACGAACCTGCTCGACGCGGTCGGCCGCTCGGTGCTGTCGTC
>NZ_VWWG01000058.1:0-40579 GCF_011753085.1 Burkholderia sp. Tr-862 | reverse complement strand
CGCCCAGCGCGGCCGCGACCAGCTGGCGCGAGCGCTCGACCACGTGCGTGCGCGGCGCGATCGGCACGCGCTTGCGATAGAAGAAGCGCACCGGCCATTCGTAGCCGGCGCCGTCGGTGCGGTTGCCGAGGCCGGCGAGCGGGCCGCGCGCCCAGCTCGCGACCCAGGCCGTCTTGATCAGACCCTGGCAGTCGATCACGAGGTCGTACTGCTCGGCCACGAGCCGCTTGCGGAACGCGCGGATCTCGCGCCACGTCGCGCCCGAGAACGGCTTCTTGCGCCAGCGGCGCAGCGAGAACGGCAGCACGTTGCGCACGCCGTCGACGAGCCGCACGAGGTCGACGAAGCTCTCCTCGACGAGCCAGTCGATCTGCGCATCGGGGTGGCGGCGCCGGATATCGGCGATCACCGGCATGTTGTGCACGACGTCGCCCAGCGACGACACGCGCACGATCAGGATCTTTTGCACGCTGAAAAAACGCCGGCGGACGGCCGGCGACAGGCATAAAGACGCGATTTTATCGCGCCCGGGACGTCAGACAGACAAAAAGCGGCCGCACGCGTCAGCGTGCGCCGCTTTTCGGGCATGGCGCGACGGTTCGTTCGCCCGTCGCGCCGACGGCGGCCCTCGGGCCGCCAGGGTTCAGAACGGCAGCTTGACGTCCGGCTTCGCGGCCGTCAGCACACGGCGGAAGTCGTCCTGAATGCGCTTGAGCCCTTCCTTGGTCTCCGATTCGAACCGCATCACGACGACCGGCGTCGTGTTCGACGAACGCGCGAGGCCGAAACCGTCCGGGTACTCGACGCGCAGGCCGTCGATCGTCACGACTTCCTCGGCACCGTCGAACTTCGCCTCTTTCTGCAGCTTGTCGATCAGGCGGAAGTTCTCGCCTTCGTCGAGCCAGAGCTGCAGTTCGGGCGTGCTCATCGCGTCCGGCAAGCCGTTCAGCAGCGCGCTCGGATCGGCCGTCTTCGCGAGGATCTCCAGCAGGCGCGCGCCCGTGTAGAGGCCGTCGTCGAAGCCGTACCAGCGATCCTTGAAGAACACGTGGCCGCTCATCTCGCCGGCCAGCGGCGCACCCGTCTCGCGCAGCTTCGCCTTCACGAGCGAATGGCCCGTCTTCCACATCAGCGGCTCGCCGCCCTTCTCCTTCACCCACTGCGCGAGATGGCGCGTGCACTTCACGTCGTAGATGATCTGCGCGCCCGGGTTGCGCGACAGCACTTCCTCCGCGAACAGCATCAGCTGGCGGTCCGGGTAGATGATCTGGCCGTCCTTCGTGACGACGCCCAGGCGGTCGCCGTCGCCGTCGAACGCGAAGCCGAGTTCGGCGTCGGTGTCCTTCAGCGCCTGGATCACGTCCTGCAGGTTTTCCGGGTGTGCGGGATCGGGGTGGTGGTTCGGGAACGTGCCGTCGATGTCGGTGAAGCGCTCGACGAGTTCGCAGCCGAGCGCCTTGAACAGGCGCGTCGCGAGCGGGCCCGCGACGCCGTTGCCGGCGTCGACGACGAGCTTCAGCGGGCGCGCGAGCTTCACGTCGCCGACGATGCGCGCGATGTACTGGTCCGCGACGTCGAACTGCTCGAACGTGCCGCTGCCCGTTTCGAAGCGCTCGTCGACGATGCGGCGGTACAGCGCCTGGATCTGCTCGCCGTAGATCGCGGCGCCGCGCAGCACCATCTTGAAGCCGTTGTAGTCGGGCGGATTGTGGCTGCCCGTGACGACGATGCACGAATCGACGCGGCGTTCGCCGCCCTTCAGTGCAAGCGGCACGCTCGCCGCGAAATAGCCGACCGGCGTGGGCACCATGCCGACGTCGACGACGTCGACACCCGCCGCACGCAGGCCATCGGCGAGTGCGCCGATGAGCTCGGGCCCCGACAGGCGGCCGTCGCGCGCGACGACGACCGCGTCGCCGCCCTGGGCGCGCACTTCGCTGCCGAATGCCCGGCCGATCCCGCGCGCCGTGTCGGCGTCGAGCGTCTTGCCGACCACACCGCGAATGTCATATGCCTTGAAGATGGATTGGGAGATCATCGATTCTCTCTCGGTTGCGTGCATGGAAAATAATCTGGCCGCCTTTCGCGCGTGCCCGGCATCATACATGCGGGCCTTGCGCGACAAGGAACGGGGCGGCTGGTGCGGCCCCGATCCAACTTATAATCGCGGGTTTTGATGACGCGCATTCTGTCCATTTTAATGCCTAGCCGTTCCGCCGCCGCCAACCTCCCGCCTCCCGGCGCCCTGCCGGCCGCCCAAAGCGCGTGCGGCCGCCCCGCATGCTGAAGCGATTCGGCAACCCGGACGTCGCGAAGGCCGTCGCGAATCTCGTCTGGCTCGGGCTCGAACGGCTCACGCAGATCGGCGTCGCGATCGCGATCAGTGGCCTTCTGGCCCGTTATTTCGGGCCGGACGTGTTCGGCAAATGGCAGTATGCGAATACGCTTCTCCTCGTACTGGCGCCGCTCACCTGGGTGTGCGGCGCCGAAATCCTGGTTCCGACCATCGTCCAGCGCCCGCCCGCGCAACTCGGCGCGGTGCTCGGCAGCGCGTTCGCGCTGCGTATCGGCGTGTCCGCCGTCGCGCTCGTCGCGACCTGGATCGCGATCGGCGCCGGCGCGTTCGACCCGCTCGTCGGCGCGATGCTCGCGGGCCTCGCGGTCACGATGGTGTTCCGCGAGCCGTTCGTCGGCGTGATCAACGCGTGGCTGCAGAGCATGACCTACAGCAAGCCGCAGCTCATGACCAGCATGGTCACGGCGCTGGCGAAGGCGCTGCTCGTCTGGCTGCTGGTGCGCGCGGCCGCCGGCCCTGCCCGCTTCGCGTGGCTGTGGGCGCTGGAGGCCGCCGCGATCGGCTTCGCGCTCGTGCTGTACTACCGTCATCGTAACGGCGGCGCGCTCGGCTGGACGTTCGACAAACCGCTGTTCAGGCACTTTGCCACTGCCGGCACCGTGTTCTGGCTCGGCCTGATCTGCATGTACCTGTTCCTGAAGCTCGACCGCCTGATGCTCGAGCGTCACGTGTCGTTCGCCGACCTCGGCCGCTACGCGGCGGCCCAGCAGCTCAACGAGAACTGGATCACGCTCGCGCTGATGCTCGCGCAGACCATCGCACCCGCGTTCGTGTACCGCGTGCAGGACGTCGCGCGGCTGCGCCGCAACATCGTCCGGCTGACCGCGATGACCGCCGGCCTGATGACGGCCGGCGCGCTGGTGCTGGACGCGGCCGCACCGCTCATCGTCGGCAAGGTGTTCGGCCACGGCTACGAGGCGTCGGTCGACATCTTCCGCTGGGCCGTCTGGCTGTCCGTGCCGGCCGGCATCGAGGCGATAGGCAATCTTATCGTTCTCAAATATCAAGCAAAATTCGTGTTGCTGGCGAAATGGGTGCTCGCGCTCGCGATCGCCGCGCTCGTCAACGTGTTCGCCATCCCCCGGCTCGGCCTGTACGGGGCGCTCGTCGGACTGGCGGCCGGCTATGTCGCCGCCACCGCCGTTAATTTTTATTACATTCGTTTCAGGCTGCGCCCATGACGTCTCCCGATTGCCCGCTCCCGCTCGACGACGTGGCCGTGCTGATGCCGGCCTACAACGGACACGACGACGTCGCCCGCACCCTCTCGTCGTTCAGCGAGGACGCGCCGGTGCATGTGCTGATCGTCGACGACGGCAGCACGCCGCCGATCGTCGCGCCCGAGCTGCCCGGCCTCGCGGTCGACGTGCTGCGCATGCCGCAAAACGGCGGCATCGAGCGCGCGCTCGAGGCCGGCATCGACGCACTCGCGGCGCGCGGCTTCCGCTATGCGGCCCGCATCGACGCCGGCGACCTCGCCGCGCCGCGGCGGCTCGCGAAACAGCGCGCGTATCTCGACGCTCATCCGCGCGTGGCCTGCGTCGGCATGTGGACCCAGGTCGTGTCGCGTGCCGGCGAGCCGCGCTTCATGCTGACTCCGCCGGCCGATCCGCGCATGCTGCGCCGCACGCGCTTCCTGCGCTCGCCGCTCGTGCATCCGTCGGTCATGCTGCGCATCGACGCGGTGCGCGAAGTCGGCAACTACCGCGCGAAGTACCGGGCGGCCGAGGATCTCGATCTTTTTTTACGGTTAATGCAACGCTACGATTGCGCGAACCTGCCCGAGCTCGGCCTCTACTACGAGCTCAACGAGGGCGGGATCAGTGCGACCCGGCGCCGC
Source organism: Burkholderia sp. Tr-862 (assembly GCF_011753085.1). Classification (NCBI taxonomy): domain Bacteria; kingdom Pseudomonadati; phylum Pseudomonadota; class Betaproteobacteria; order Burkholderiales; family Burkholderiaceae; genus Burkholderia; species Burkholderia sp. Tr-862. Next base: position 36,383 of record NZ_VWWG01000058.1, on the reverse strand, counting down.
CGCCAGCTGATTTCGACGCTGTCGCTGCTGCTGCGTCACTTCAACGCGCTGAACCCGTACGACTGGGCCGGCCTCGCCAAGAACCTGCTGCATTTCGTGACGCCGTACCGTACGCTGCAGCGGATCAAGCAGACGCTGTTCGCGGCGCGGCCGTCCGCTTAGGGTCTGTTCACGCCCGGCATTTTCGACGCTTTATTTTTTTCTTTTTTTCATGTCCGCTATCTCCTCGCTGCGCATCGCGCTCGTCTGCAACACGGCCTGGGCGATCTATACGTACCGCCACGGGCTGATCCGTGCGCTCGTCGCGCGCGGCGCCGAGGTCATCGTGATCGCGCCGCATGACCGCACGGTGCCGCTGCTCGAGCAGATGGGCTGCCGCCACGTCGCGCTCGCCGTCGCGTCGAAAGGCACGAGCCCGCGCGAGGATCTCGGCACGCTCGCCGCGCTGGTGCGCCATTACCGCGCGCTGCAGCCCGCGCTCGTGTTTCATTACACGATCAAGCCGAACATCTACGGATCGGTCGCCGCATGGCTCGCGCGCGTGCCGTCGATCGCGGTCACCACCGGCCTCGGCTACGTGTTCATCCAGAAAAGCCGCGCGGCGAGCGTCGCGAAACGCCTGTACCGGTTCGCGTTCCGCTTCCCGCGCGAAGTCTGGTTCCTGAACCGCGACGATCTCGCGACCTTCACCGACGAGCAGTTGCTCGCGCACCCGGACCGCGCGCGGCTGCTGCACGGCGAAGGCGTCGATCTCGACCAGTTCGCGCCGGTGCCGCTGCCCGGCGGCAACGGCCCGGTGTTCATCCTGATCGGCCGGCTGCTGTGGGACAAGGGCGTGCGCGAGTACGTCGAGGCCGCGCGCGTGGTGCGTGCCCGCTACCCGGACGCGCGCTTCCAGCTGCTCGGGCCGCTCGGTGTCGACAACCCGAGCGCGATCAGCCGCGCGGACGTCGACGCGTGGGTCGGCGAAGGCGTGGTCGAGTATCTCGGCGAGGCGCACGACGTGCGACCGCACATCGCGGCGGCCGACTGTGTCGTGCTGCCGTCGTACCGCGAAGGCGTGCCGCGCACGCTGATGGAAGCGTCCGCGATGGGCCGCCCGATCGTCGCGACCGACGTGCCGGGCTGCCGCGACGTGGTCGCCGACGGCGAAACCGGCTTGCTGTGCCGCGTGCGCGACAGCGCAAGCCTCGCGCAGCAGTTGGTCCGCATGATCGAACTCGGGAACGCCGGCCGCGACGCGATGGGCGCGCGGGGGCGCCGCAAGGTGGCTGAGGAATTCGACGAGCAGCAGGTCGTCGAACGTTACCGGCAGACCATTCATACATTGACCGGCATCACACTCTGAAGGAGCGCATCAGCATGACCGCTAAAGGCACCATCCTCGTTACCGGCGGTGCGGGCTACATCGGCTCGCACACGGCCGTCGAGTTGCTCGACAACGGCTACGATGTCGTGATCGTCGACAACCTCGTCAACAGCAAGGCCGAGTCCGTGCGGCGCATCGAGAAGATCACGGGCAAGACGCCCGCGTTCCACCAGGTCGACGTGTGCGACGAAGCCGCGCTCGACAAGGTGTTCGACGCGCATCCGATCACCGGCACGATCCATTTCGCGGCGCTCAAGGCGGTCGGCGAATCGGTCGCGAAGCCGCTCGAGTACTACCAGAACAACCTCGGCGGCTTGCTGACGGTACTCAAGGTGATGCGCGAGCGCAACGTCAGGCAATTCGTGTTCAGCTCGTCGGCGACCGTGTACGGCGTGCCGGAGCGCTCGCCGATCGACGAATCGTTCCCGCTGTCCGCGACCAACCCGTACGGCCAGTCGAAGCTGATGGCCGAGCAGGTCCTGCGCGATCTCGAGGTATCGGACCCGTCGTGGCGCATTGCGACGCTGCGCTACTTCAACCCGGTCGGCGCGCATGCGAGCGGGCTGATCGGCGAGGATCCGGCCGGCATCCCGAACAACCTGATGCCGTACGTCGCGCAGGTCGCGGTCGGCAAGCTCGAGAAGCTGCGCGTGTTCGGCTCCGACTATCCGACGCCGGACGGCACCGGCGTGCGCGACTACATCCACGTCGTCGATCTCGCGAAGGGGCACATCGCCGCGCTCGACGCGCTCGCGACGCGCGACGCGAGCTTCGTCGTGAACCTCGGCACGGGCCAGGGCTACAGCGTGCTGGAGGTCGTGCGGGCGTTCGAGAAGGCGTCGGGCCGCCCGGTGCCGTACGAACTCGTCGCACGCCGCCCGGGCGACGTCGCCGAATGCTACGCAAATCCGCAGGCCGCGGCCGACCTCATCGGCTGGCGCGCGACGCTCGGAATCGACGAGATGTGTGCCGACCACTGGAAATGGCAGGAGGCGAACCCGCGCGGTTTTGTATAATCCGCTGTCCATTTTTCGAGCGATCCCATGCTCAGCTTCGCGTCCGGCTTCATCGTCTCCCTGCTCGTCACGTTGTTCATCGTGCGTTATGCGCATCTGCACGAGAAATTCTCGATCGACAGCGACCTGGCCGGCGTGCAGAAATTCCACGTGCGGCCGGTGCCGCGCGTCGGGGGCATCGGGATCCTCGCCGGCGTCGTCATTGCCGCGCTGGTGCTGTCCCGGCGCTACCCGACGATCTCCGGCAGCATTCTCGGGATCGTCGCGTGCGGGATGCCGGCGTTCCTGTCAGGCCTCGTCGAGGACCTGACCAAGCGCGTGTCGCCGCGCGCGCGGCTGCTGTGCACGATGGGCGCCGCCGCGCTGGCGTTCTGGCTGCTGAACATCGCGGTCACGCGCATCAGCGTGCCGCCGCTCGACTTCCTGCTCCACTACGTCGCCATTTCGGCGTTCATCACCGTGCTCGCGGTCGCGGCGCTGGCGAACGCGATCAACATCATCGACGGCTTCAACGGCCTCGCGTCGATGGTCAGCTTCATGATGTTCGCGTCGCTTGCCTACGTCGCGTTCCACGTCAACGACCCGGTCGTGATGTCCGCGTCGATCATCATGATGGGCGCCGTGCTCGGCTTCTTCCTGTGGAATTTCCCGGCCGGCCTGATCTTCCTCGGCGACGGCGGCGCGTATTTCATCGGCTTCATGCTCGCCGAACTCGCGATCATGCTGGTGATGCGCAACCGGGAAGTGTCCGCGTGGTATCCGGTGCTGCTGTTCATGTATCCGATCTTCGAGACGTGCTTCTCGATCTATCGGAAGAAGTTCATTCGCGGGATGTCGCCGGGGATTCCGGATGGCGTGCACCTGCACATGCTCGTGTACAAGCGGCTGATGCGCTGGGCCGTCGGGACCAAGCATGCGCACGACCTCACGCGGCGGAATTCGCTCACATCACCTTATCTTTGGCTGCTGTGCCTCGTCGCGGTGATTCCCGCGACGCTGTTCTGGCGGCACACCGTGCACCTGTTCGTGTTCGTGGTGCTGTTCGCGCTGACTTATGTGTGGCTTTATCTCAGCATCGTGCGGTTCAAGGTGCCGAGGTGGATGGTCGTGAGGAAGGAACGGCGCGGGCACTGAGCGTGGCGGATGGCCGGCGTGTTGCCGGTTCGCGCGACGACGCGTGCCCCCGATGACGGACGAGCCGCCGTTGCCGACAGGATCATGACGGCGCCCCGGCGACTCGACCACCGAACTGCTAGCTTCCCGCGGTATTCGAGCTCCAGCTCGGTAACCGCGCATAGATCACGATGTTTCCGTCGTCCTGCAAGTACGTGGTCGCCCCCGGATTTCCACTGGTGCCGGAATACCAGAGCGGAGCGCCCGCGGAACTGTAGACGACCAGATTGCCGTCCCCTTGCATCGTCGCATACGCACCAGGGTGATTGTAAGTACGCGAACTCCACTGCGGCACGCCCTGGCGAAGCAGCACCAGATTCCCGTCGCCCTGCATGACGAGCACGTTCGCGCCGTTGCCTGAAGTCAGGCTCTGGCCGCTGCTCAGCGTCATGCCGCCGTTCCAGACGGCCGGGCCGCTCGATGAATTCGGCAGGCCCGCCGCGGAAGTCGACGTGGCAAATACCGGCACGGACACCCGGTAGATCACCATGTTGCCGTCGTCCTGCACGGAGAGCCTGTGGCCAAAGGTGGTGTCGTTGGTCGACGAGAACCACAACGGCTTGCCGCTCACGTTGTAGACCACGAAGTTGCCGTCAGTCTGGAACACGGCATAGGCACCGGCATTTCCGTTGGTCCCCGAATTCCACACCGCGGCGCCGTTGGCCGTGTTGTACAGCACCAGGTTGCCGTCATCCTGCATGGCCAGTCGATGACTTCCTGACGCCGAGTACACGATTTGCGACGGCCTGAGCGTCGTCCCTTCGGTGACCTCGCCGCCATAGATCGGCGAGGTCGGCACGCATATCGCGGAATGCAGCGCGCTGACGTTCGGCGTGCCCCAGCCGGTCACGAAATCCCATCCCGAACCCGCACTGTATGCGCCGTTCGACCCGTTGGTGACATCGCGAAAGATCGATGGGGTCGTCGCTTGTGCGCTGTACAGCGTGGGCGCCGCGAAACCGAGACTGGCCGCGCAGCCACCGGACAGCATGCGCGCCCAGGTCGCGGCAAACAGCGGCGCGGACAGGCTCGTCCCGCCTATGATCTCGAGTTGTCCACCCACGACGACCTGTGCACCGCTGTACGGATCGGCGTCGAACGCGATGTCCGGCATGCCTCGAAAGAAACGGCCCTTGAGCGCCGGCACGTTCGACTGCCACGACGGAATCGGCTCGATGCCACTGATGCCGCCGCCGCTGCCGTCCCACGCGGTCTCGCCCGCGTAGCTGCCGTTCCCGTTCGTATAAAGCGATGTGCCGCCCACGGCTACCACGTAGGGGGAAGTCGCCGGGTATTGCACCGACGTGCCGCTGCAGCCGTATGCAACACTGCCTGAATCCCCGGAGCTGACCGCGAAAGTCTGTCCCTGCGCGACGGCGAGCTCGAACAGCGCGTCGATGGCGGCCGTCGGCGCCCAGTTCTCGCAACCGCCGATCGACATGTTCACGACGCGGGCGGTGTTGTCGGTCACGGCCCGATTGATCGCGAGCGCCATGTTGCTCCACGCGAACGATGGCGCGACATAGAAATTGAGTTGCTTGAGGCCACCGGACATCCCGACGATGGTCTGGCTATCGAGCGACCATTCGGTGTTCGCGCTGGTGTCGGCGCTTGGCGAGCCGACGTTGATCACCGAAACGGGTACGGCAGGCAACTGGTGGTTGCTTTCGAAGGTGGCCAGGTCGATGACGGGCTGCGTCAGATTGCCTTCCGCAATGATGCCCACGGTGATGTTGCTGGCCGTCGGCGTACCGCCCACGGAATAGATGCCGGGAAAGTCCGTCGGACTATGCGCGACCGTCACGGCCGCGGTTGTCGGCGACGCATTCGCTTGCGGCGCCGCTGCCGAAAGGGTGGCGCGAACGAAATGCGGATGGAGGCGGGTCGCCGTATCCAGCCCCAGTACCGATTGAACTACCCCGCCGATCGCGTCGGGCATCGTCTCCGGGGCGATATTGATATGTGCACTGGTGCCGTCCGACATCGCGACCGGCACCAGCGTCGTCTGGAACACGCCGGAGATCACACCGGCCGGCGCGTCGGCTTCGACGATCATGTTGTTGCCGGCGACGTTGATGTTCGTGAAGCCCTTACTTTGCAGATAGGTCTTCACGGTGGCGACCTGGCCGGCGGAGGGCGTGTATCGCGCGGCGATCTGCGCGGAAGTCAGCACGGCGCCGTAACTGGCGCTGCCGGGCGTTCGCGCGTCCTGCACGAAGCGATGCAACGCGGCTTCGTCGTTCAGTTTGAGTACGAGCGCGACATGGATCGGCGCCGTCGCGTTCATCGGCGCCGCGCTCACCACGTTGCCCGTAGCGCGCAGTGCGGACACTTTGCCCGTCTGCGCAGCGACATTGGTAGCGGCGGCCGTCGGACTATCGTCGCCGCCGCACCCGGCAAGCGCGAACACCATGAGGGCCGCGCTCATTCCCCTTGCAATATGCTGCTTCATTGGATTGGTATGGACCGTAGAGCTCGTATTTGGCTTTTCGTTCTTTTACGGCAATCGCACGGCAACCTTGAGGAAAACATAGGAAGTAATTGGCCGGTAGTCAAATGAATGCGGCCAGTCGATGCGGGGGATGAGAACCGGCCGATTCACGCGTCGAGCGACACCGTGGCGCCGCGTGCGTGCCAAAGCCGATCCCGACACGATCCGGTGCCAGTAATAAAAAAAAGCGCCTCAGGGGCGCTTTTTTGGGGGACAGCCGACTCACGCGGCGGTGCGTCTCACTTGCTCGACGCCGCCCGCACATCCGGCACACTCTGCAGCACGGGAGCAACCGTCGACTGGTATTCAGGCACCCAGCGGCGCAGATCGCGCCGGACTTCGTCGTCGCTCAGCACCCGATTCTGCATCAGCCACGGCAGCAATTCGTCAAGCAAGTGATCCGGCACTTCCCGCGCACGCGCGATCCGCAGTTTGGGATGCGGCGTGCGCGTCGTCGTCTCGTCGTCCGCGAGCAATTCTTCGTAGAGCTTTTCGCCGGGTCGCAGCCCCGTGAACTCGATCCGGATCTGCCCCTCCGAAAAGCCGTACAGACGAATCAGGTCGCGCGCGAGATCGACGATCCTGACGGGCTCGCCCATGTCGAGAATGAAGATCTCGCCGCCGTGGCCCATGCTCGACGCCTGCAGCACGAGTTGGGACGCTTCCGGGATCGTCATGAAGAACCGCGTGATCTCGGGATGCGTGACCGTCACCGGGCCGCCCTTTGCGATCTGCTGCTGGAACTTGGGGATCACGCTGCCCGCGCTGCCGAGCACGTTGCCGAACCGCACGGTCTCGAACTGCGTGCCACCGCTCGTCTGCTGTAACGCCTGGCACGCCATCTCGGCAAGACGCTTGCTTGCGCCCATGACGTTGGTCGGGTTGACGGCCTTGTCGGTCGAGATCAGCACGAAATGGCGAACATCGTGGCGAATCGCAGCACGCGCGACGCGATATGTGCCGAGCACGTTGTTGCGCAGCGCCTGCCACGCATTGTGCTCCTCCATCAACGGCACGTGTTTGTATGCGGCCGCATGGAACACGATGTGCGGCGCATGGCGCGACATCACCTGGTCGAGCAGCAACGAATCCTTCGCGTCGCCGATGATCGGCACGACGGGCTGGTCCGGGAAGCGTTCCCGCAACTCCTCGGTGAGCCGATACATCGCGTATTCGGACAGATCGAACGCGACGATCTGCGCAGGTGCAAAACGAAGGATCTGGCGGCACAGCTCGGAGCCGATCGAACCGCCCGCGCCCGTCACCATCACGACGCGGCCACGCAGCAGCGCCTCGACGTGCGGCGTGTCGATCGTCACCGCATCGCGGCCGAGCAGATCCTCGAGGTCGATATTACGCACCTGCGACAGGAACCCCTGCCCGGGCATCAGCGCGGTGAGCGACGGCAGCACCATCGCCTTGATGCCGGCGCGCACGCACAGCGTCGCGACGCGGCGCTGCGTTTCGACGGAGGCCGACGGAATCGCGATGATCGCGTATTCGACCTTGATCGCGTCGGTCCAGTGCTTCAGGTCGTTGAACGAGCCGAGCACCTTGTAGCCGTAGATCTCGCGCCCATGCTTGGTGACGTCGTCATCGAGCAAGCCGACCAGGCGCCATTCGCCCGAACGCGACAATTCGCGCGCGAGGCTTGCGCCAGCCGTGCCGGCGCCGAGAACCAGCACGGGCTTGCCCTGTCCGACGAGGCCGCCGTACAGGTAGAACTCCTTCGTCGCCCGGTAGAGCGCACGGGCGCCGCCCATCAACAGGAACAGCATCAGCGGCGAGACGAGCAGCACCGAGCGCGGGATGATCGGCGACGGCTGGAACATCACGGCCCCGATCATCACGATCACGCTGCCGCCGGCAACCGCCTTCGAGATTCGCATCAGGTCGGGAAGGCTCGCGAACACCCAGAGGCCGCGATACAGGCCGAACACATGGAACATCAGCGCGTAGACCGGCAGCGTCCAGACGAGCGCGGTCACCGCGCCGCCCAGGAAATCAGCCGGAACGCTACCGTTGAAACGAACGAGATAAGCGAACAACCACGACGTGACCACCGCCGTCAGGTCGAACAGGAAAGCACTCAGCGACAGCCACGATGCTTTGGATCGCAACATCGGCAGGAAACCTCAAGAGTTGTTTTCGGCGGCCGACTGAAACCGGCGCCAACGCATGTCGATCACCAACCCGATACATGCCAGGACGCCATACCATGCGAAAAACAACAGCCATTGCTGCTGTTCAGGGCGGCCTTTTGCCCACACGGCGATGATTATGCCTGCGAGCATGATGAGGTACCAATAAAGAGCAGTCCGACGATGACCTACGCCCGAGCGGACCATCCTTTGATAATAATGCTCCCGGTGCGCCTGCCAGAACTTTTCTCCACGTAACAGGCGTCTCAAAAGTGTTACAGATGCATCGGCAATAAAGGGCGCGAAGACGAGCGCCGGAAACCAGATCGGCCACGCATTGGCACGCCATCCCCAGTAGCCGAGCGCGCCGGCCAGGAATCCCAGCGGAATCGAGCCTGCGTCGCCGAGAAACAGGCGAGCCGGATGGAAATTGAGCAACAGGAAGCCGAGCGCCGCGCCGGCAACGGCCGCGCCAGCCACGGCGAGATCCGGTGACAGGTTCGGCCCGGTCAGCGCCGCGACCGCGTATGCACCGAAACCAAACAGCGCCATACCACCCGCGAGGCCGTCGGCGCCGTCCATGAAGTTGTACAGGTTCGTCAGCCAGACCATCACGAAGCCGACGCCCGCGAGCAGCCACCATGGTGCATCGGCCGGATAGACGACGATCAGCGCAACCACGGCCGCGAGGTGAGCCGAAAACCGCACGCGGGCCGGCAGCCCGCGCCGGTCGTCGATTTGCGACATCGCCGCCAGCCCCGCCGCGCCGACAGCAATCAGCCACAACGCCGGCGCAAGCGCCAGCAGCAAGACAACGCAGACCGGCACGATCCCCCATCCGCCGACGCGCGGCGTCGGCAGCGTATGGAGCGAACGATCGTTCGGAATATCAGTGGCGAGGCGCCATGCGAGGCCGGTCGCAAGCAGCATGCGCAGGATGGCCGTCGACGCGATGGCGGCCACCAGCGCCACCACGATCGTGTAGGGCCATGTGGAGATCGGGAAATGCATGTCGACTATTGTTGTGTATCGCGCGAACGATACCATGCGGCGGTCGCTGCGAGGCCCTGGTGGGTCGTATAGGGCGGATGCCAGCCAAGCACGCGCCCGATCCGGCCGGTATCGAGCTGCAGGCTGCCGGTCAGGCGATCGATGGCCGCGCTGCGGCCCGTCAGCTTACCCAGCACGCGCAGCAGCACCGGCGGCACCGCGACCAGCCGCGCCGGCTTGCCCAGCGCGTCTCCGACGAGGCGCAACAGGCCTGTGACCGACGGTGCGTCGTCATCGGCAACATGAAAGCATTCGCCAGCCGCACGCGGGTCGATCGCGCAACGCAGCAGCGCATCCGCGAGGTTTTCGACGTAGACGATGCTGCGGCGCGCGGATACGGCGCCGAACGGCAGCGGTATCCCGCGTGCGACCGCATCCATCATCCGCAGGAAGTTGGCGCGTACGGCCGGGCCATAAACGAGCGGAGGACGAACGATGACGACGTCGAGCCCTGCCGACGCGCCGAACTGCGCGAGTTGTCGTTCCGCATGCAGTTTCGAGCGGCCGTATGCATCCTGCGGATCGGGTTCGACGGCTTCCGACAGCGGCACGCCGTCGTCGCCCTCTCCGACCGCCTTGATGCTGCTCGCGAACACGATGCGGCGCACGCCGTGATTGCGCGCCGCCTGGGCGAGCCGCAGGGTGCCGACGACGTTGGTGGCGTCGAACGCCGCGTCGGGATCGGGTGACTCGTCGCGCATCACGTGCACACGGGCGGCAAGATGGATCACGCAGTCGGCGGCCAGATCGGCCGGCCACCCTTCATCCAGGTGATCGAAATCGGCGGTGCCGTGTACCCATTCGCGCACGCCATCGATGCAGCCGCCCGGTCGCCTGACCAGTGCGGTCACCGTGTGACCGGCCTGCAGCGCACGGCGGCACAGTGCACGGCCGACAAAACCGTTCGCGCCGGTGACGACGAGGTGGGTCATCGCCCCCTCCGGCCGTGTCGGCTGACGACTAACCGAATTGGCGTGAACCCGCCTGTCGCGCCGGCAGGCGGCGCGGGCCGATGCACGCTGGAACGGCACGGGGAAATGGAAAGGGAAGTTGAGACAAACACGTCGGGATCTCGAAGACGTAAAGCATGCCGCTCGCCGGCACCGTTGTTGATCGGTGCCGCGCGACCGGCATCTGGCGATGCATCGAAGCATGTGCTGCCGGATGCAACCCTATGGAAAGACACGTCGATGTACGGGTTCCGTATCAGAGGAAGGCGTCGTGCGGGCCGGCTCGCTCGGCTTGCGGGACAGCGGCGTCGCCGCGACGCAATACCGACCGAAGGCCATTGGCGGCGCACGCCCATGGGGCCGCATCGATCGCGAACATTGTAACCTTGCCGATCGGCAGCAACCAAGCCTGAGCCCGGCCCCGCGGCCACCGGCGCCACGAGAGCCGGACGTGCCGCCGCTCAGGCCAGCAACGCGCCCACCTCGTCGACGAGCGGCGCGAGCATCCGCTCCCAACCGTGCTCGTGCTCGACGAAGGCTCGCGCTCGCGCCGTCATCTCGACCGCCCCGGCCTCGTCGGCGACGAGCTGCTCGATCCGATCGACGAACTCCTCCGGCGTATCCGCGATCAGCAGATCGCGGCCGCTTTGCGCGCCCAGGCCCTCGTGGCCCAGCGACGTGGTGACCACGGGCAGCCCGAGTGCCATGTATTCGAGAATCTTGTTCTGCACACCTGCACCGATGCGCATCGGGCACACGCCGATTGCGCCGTCGGATGCGGCCTGCGCGACCGACTCGACGCGGCCCGTCACGTCGACGCCTTCATACGCGCGAAATCGTTCTGCAAGTGCGGGCGCGATGGACCCGACGATCCGGAAGCGGTAATCGGCACGCTTGCGCAGCAACGGCAACACGGCCTCCGCGAAATAGTGGCACATGTCCTGGTTCTGGACCGTGCGCATGTCGCCGATGAAAATCAGGATACGGCTCGCCATGCTGCGCGCGATGTACGGCAGGCCTGACAGGTCCACGCCGTTCGAGCACACCATCACCTTCTTGCCCGATTCGCCGGGAAACAGGTAGTCGCGATCGGTCCGCGAAACCAGCACCGACAGGTCGAAATCGTCGACGATCGTGCGCTCGTAGTCGAGCAGGCGCTTCGCCTCGATGCCGAACACGCGCGACTTCAGCCCCCGTGCGCGCCTCAGCTGCTTCACCCGGCTGTAGTTGAGCGAAATCGCATCGGTCATTTCCAGGACGCGCGGCTTGTCCGACTTGCGGACATACTCGGCGCAGCGCACGAGATGCACGAAGGCGCCGTCGTGCGACGGCAGCAATCGCGCCACCGCCGCCGCAAACGCGCGACTCCGGTAGTACGCCACCTGCAGCGGCGTGCGCGTGGGCAGCGCGAGCAACGTATTCAAGTACGATCGCCGGCGCGACAGAAAGACCCGTTCGACCCGATCGAATACGCCATCGTCCGGCAACGCAGCGTGCATTTCGTCGTCGCTCTCGCACATGCTCAGCAGCGTCAGCGAGTATCGACGGGACAGCACACGGCAGAGATGGTAGATCCGCAACTTGTCACCGCCGATCACCGGATACGGAAATCGCGGCGTCAGCACCAGCAGCTTCTTCTTGTCCTGGTTCATGATAGATGCGCCCAGAAATCCTGAATCAACGGACGCACGGCTGACTCCGAGAAGGTGCGTGCGCGGGCGACACCGTCGCGGATCGCGACGTCGAATCGCGCGCCGTCGTTCCATACCCTGCGAATCTGCTCCGCCATGTCGTCCACGGAAAAGGGATCGAACTGCAGGCCGCAGTCGCCGACGACCTCGGGCATCGACGTCGTATTGCTGCACGCAACCGGTGTCCCCGACGCCATCGCTTCCAGCAGCGGAATGCCGAACCCTTCGAACAACGAAGCAAAGATGAACGCGTGTGCGTGCCGATACTGCTCGCGCAGTTCGTCCCGCGAAATATAGCCGAGCAACTCGACCGCACCCGCGAGGCCGAGCGCTGCCGCCCGCCCGAGAAAATGCGCGTGATGTTCGGACTTGATCCCGGCGATCCGGAGCGTAGCGTCATCGCCGAGCGCCGGCCGCGCGATCGCGAACGCCTGCAGGAGGCGATCGACGTTCTTGCTCGGCACCTCGCCCGCGACCGTGAACAGGTACGGCCGACGTGCCGCCGCGCTCACCGGCGCGTCGAACCAGTCGTCCGAAATCATGCACGGGATGACGTGCACGTCGGCCTCGTTCAGTCCGAACGTTTCGACCAGTTCCCGTTGCGTAAACCGCGAGATGGTCAGCACGACGTCGGCCCGGCGCGCCAGCCGCGGCACCACATGGCGGCGATACACCCGCCCGGCGGTCTGATACAGCGACCTCGCCGGCGGCAGCACGCTCCACGGCTGCATGTAGATCAGATCGTAAATGACCGCGATCAACGGCGTGTTGCCGGTGGCGCGCAGCGGCCCGGTGTTGTACGGGCACAGCAGATAGTCCGGTTTATGCTCGCGGCACAACCGCGGCAACTCGACCTGCTCCCACCACGGGAAGAAACCGCGCCCTTGGCTGACGCACGGCCATTCGTCGGTGCTCACGCCGTCTGGCGCGAAGCCCAGCACCGACTCGCCGATCGGCGCCACCAGTTGACGGGCAAAACGCCCCATGCCGCGGTAGTTGCCGACCATCCAGGTGATGTCCACCCCCAACTTCACGCGGTGCTCCTTGAAGCGAATTGATTCATTGACGACGTGTTCCGCCCAGGACAGCTTCGTAGACCGCCAGCGTCTTCTCCGCACAAGCCGGCCAATTCAGCGCTCGCGCCCGTGCCAGCCCGGCCTCGCGAAGCACGTCGGCCCGCCCGGGCTGCTCGACCACCATTCTCATGCCGTCGGCGATCTCACCGGTCCGGGTGGGATCGACGAGGATCGCCGCGTCGCCCGCGACTTCGGGAACGGACGTCGTGTTCGATGCAACGACCGGCAAACCCGAAGCAAAAGCTTCCACGACGGGCAACCCGAAACCCTCGCACAGCGACGCGAACACGAGCGCGCTTGCGGACTGCAGCAGCGCGCGCACGTCATGATCAGGCAGATACTCGAGCCAGCGAACGCTACCGCTCTCGTCCGCGCGCAGGCGCACGACGAGTTGCTCGCAGCCCCACCCTGCCCGTCCGACGATCACCAGCGGGAAATCGCGGCGCAGGCCGGCAGGCAGGCTCGCATGGGCATCAACCACTCGCTCGAGATTCTTCCGCGGCTGCAGGGTCCCGATGCACAGGAAGAACTGCGTCGGCAAGCCGAGACGCTCCCGTACCGCGTCGCGCTCGGCTTGGTCGATCCGTTCGAAGAACCGGGGATGGACACCCAGCGGAACCACCGAAATCCGCTCCGGTGCAATGCCGAAATGCTCGACGATTTCCTGTTTCGAGTAGTCGGAGATCGTGATCACATGGTCGGCCCAGGCGCCCGAGCGACGCAGCAGCCAACGCCGCAGTGCCGCCAGCCGGATCGTCGTCCATTCAGGATGCGACAGCGGGATCGCGTCCATCAGCGTCGCGATGACCGGTGTCGAGGACAGCTTCGGAATCAGGTGATCCGTCGCATGAAACACGTCGACGCGTTCCGCGCGCAATACCTTCTCGTCGATGGAAGTCCACGGCGTCACGGCACCCAGCACCGTCGCGATTTCATGCCGACCGAGATTCACTGCGGGCCGGGCGCCCGGAAATACGTCGTCCCCGACGGTCGCGCCGAAACCGGCGGGAACCAGGTCGACCCCGCCCCGCGCGATCAGCGCCTGTCCCAATTCGCGTGTATACGAACCAATGCCGTCTACGCCGCCGTGCGCACGGCTCCGTGCCAGCGCCGTCGTGCCAAAACCGACCTTCACCCACGCCCTCCGCCAAACATCCAGCGTAGCGTGCTTTCCAGCGGAATATCGTCGAGCGGACCGATGGCGGCCTCCAGCCGCGTACCGTCGCCCTGCAACCGGCGCACTTCGTTCGCGCGCACGAAAGCCGGGTTGACGCGCACCTCGATCGTGTAACCGGCAATCTTCTCCATCATCGCGATCACCGCCTTCAGCGACACCGCGCGACCGGAGCATACGTTGAACACGCCGCCGGCCGGTGCGAGCTGCAGCAAGCGTCGATAGGCATCCACCACGCGGCGCACGTCGGAGAAATCACGCTCGACGTCGATATTGCCGAGTTCGATCACGCGCTCGCCGCGCTGGAAGTGGCTGACGATCTTCGGAAGCAGGAACTGCGGCGACTGCCCGACGCCCGTGTAGTTGAACGGACGCGCGATGACGATCGGCAACTTGTCGCACCACAGGCGCGCCATGTACTCCATCGCCAGCTTGCTCACCGCGTAATCGTTCGCCGGGTTGGGCTCGACCGATTCGTCGATGACTTCAACCGCCGCGTTGCCGTAGATATTGGCACTGCTCGCCAGCAGAACCGCCTTCGGGCGGCTCTCCAGATTCGCGAGCGCGTCGAGCAGGTTGCGCGTGCCGACCACGTTGGTGCGATAGATCGCATCGGCGTCACCGTGCGCAACGAACGCGATCGCGGCGAGATGCGCGACCACGTCAGGCTGCACGTCGGCGACAACCTGTGCGAGCGCCGCGCGGTCGCACAGATCGACCCGATACATATCGGGCCCCGTCGCTTCGGAACCGTGCGTCGTGCCGAACACGCGATAGCCGGCCGCCCGCAACGACTGCGCCAGGAAGTCGCCGGTAAAGCCGCCCAGCCCTGTCACCAGGGCCCGCGGCGCGTCAGAACGAGAAGCCGAGTTCATTGCGACGCAAATCCGCTTCAACCATCATTGCGCACAGCTGCTCGAGCGTCGTCGTCGGCTCCCAGCCCAGCTTCTGCTTCGCCTTCTCCGGGTTGCCGATCAGCAGGTCGACTTCGGCCGGGCGGTGGAACTTCGGATTGACGCGCACAACCGTCTTGCCGGTCGCGACATCGACGCCGATTTCATTCACGTCGCTGCCCTTGAACTCGAGATCGACACCGGTGGCCTTGAACGCCATGCGGACGAAATCGCGAACGGTTTCCGTTCGATTCGTGGCGAGGACGTACGTGTCCGGTTCGTCGACCTGCAGCATGCGCCACATACCTTCCACGTATTCCTTCGCGAAACCCCAGTCGCGCTTCGCGTCCATATTGCCCAGTTCGAGCACGTCGAGCTGACCGAGCTTGATCTTCGCGACGGAGTCCGTGATCTTCCGCGTGACGAACTCGCGGCCGCGCAGCGGCGATTCGTGATTGAACAGGATGCCGCTACAGCCGAAGATATCGTAGCTTTCGCGGTAGTTCACCGTGATCCAGTGCGCATACAGCTTGGCCACGCCATACGGGCTACGCGGATAGAACGGCGTCGATTCGATCTGCGGGATCGCCTGCACCTTGCCGAACATTTCGGACGTGCTCGCCTGGTAGAAGCGGATCTTCGGATTGACGATACGGATCGCCTCGAGCAGGTTCAGCGGACCGATACCGGTGATTTCCGCGGTGGTGACCGGCTGGTCGAAGGACACGCCGACAAAGCTTTGCGCGGCGAGGTTGTACACCTCCGTGGCGCCCGTCGTCTGCAGCAGGCGAATGCTCGCCGACAGGTCCGTCAGATCGTATTCGATCAGGTGCAGGTTCGGGTGTTTGGCGATGCCAAGCTCTTCGATACGCCAGAAGTTCACCGAGCTGGTGCGGCGATAGGTGCCGTAGACCTGATAGCCCTTCTCGAGCAGGAGCTGGGCGAGGTAGGCACCGTCTTGGCCAGTGATGCCGGTAATGATGGAAACTTTCATAGTTTGAGAATTCATCTTAAGTTCTCTTGCAAAATCTTTATCGGATGATTGACGGCAATGTCACTCGGTCTCCGCAGGGATTTCCATGCGGGGGACCACCTTGATGACCTGGCGCGTCGGTAATACGTTGTCCAGCAACTGCTGAACAGAGGTTTGCCAAGTCAGCGTCGGCATTCCCTCGGACTTCGGGTGGGTGCCTTGCCGATACAGCTCGAGCCAGTGTGTCACGGCCTGCGCCAACGCTTCGCCACTGTTGCCATGGAAATAATGCGCATGGCTCAGCGCTACCTCACGGAACACGGGCAAATCCCGCGCCAATATAGGCAGATGCTTGCGCCCCGCCTCGATCAGCGGCAACCCGAAGCCTTCGCCTTCCGACGCCGCAAGCAAACAACTGCAAGCGCCATAGACTTGCTCCAGGTATTCATCGCTGATGCTCTCCAGCCAGAATAGCCGCTTTCCAAGCTCGGGATGCGCGCGCAGTCGTGCGACCAGCTTATCGACCAGCCAACCGGATTTGCCGACGATCACCAGATTGACCGCCGTACCTTGTTGCCATAGTTGCTCAAAAGCAGTCAGCGCCTGTGCATGCCCTTTACGCGGCTCGACCGTCCCTACCATCAGGAAGCTGGGAGCCGCGCGCAATGCCTTGAGTATACGAGGTGCATCGCCCGGCATGCCGGTACTCGGTCGGGAATTCTGTACGTCTGCGCCGTAATGGAACCAGCCGACCTCGAGCGCGCGCTCGCGCTGGGGATGATGCTCGCGCAACCACTGCGTGAATTCGTCCGCCACCGTCCGGGAGCCGCACACGACACCGTCATAACGGGAGATCGTATTCAGCCATTTGTCGAACAGCGCCTCACTGCCCGGCGCAAAGTAGCTGGGCATCTGAACGCACAAGAGGTCGTACACGACAAACTGGATGCGAACGCCCTGGCGCGACATTTCATCAAGAAATGGTTCCTGAACGCCGATGCCGTACGGGTTTAGATCCAGCCCCAAAAAGACATCGCCGGCCTGAAAATCAATGGGATCTTCCTGCACCGCGCCGGGGTCACCCTGCCCCATGAATCGCGACCGCAAACGCTTTGCGTAAAAGTACCCCGTGCGGTCGTGCGTCGAGTAGACCGGCCAAACCTCGAAGTCTTTCGGCGGGTCCTGGAGCAGCTCGCTCAGAATACTCCGTACGACCCGTTGAATTCCGGTCCGGGCGTCATGGCTGACCAGCTCCGACACATCGACAAACAGCGCACGACGCGTTCGCGTGGGCAAGCTGAGCGCGATGCCCTGCGCGACTTGAGCCAGTTCATCTTCATTGCATTGACGCACCAAAGGCGCGAGGGCCTGGAACAACTTCTTGCGCGTCGACTTGACGCTCGGACGTGACGGTGCCGTCGGCAGCGCCGCGCCGTTCTGGGCCAGCAGCTCACGGCAGCGGGCAAACACCTCGTCCACCGTGATGTCATCGAGACAGAAAAAGTTGTGCGGACAATCGCGTCGCGCCGGAATGTGGCAGGGCGAGCACGCTGCCTCATTATGCAAGACATAGCTGTTGCCGAATACCGGCGCCCATTCGTGCGCGGTTTCCAGCCCGCCATAGACCCCCAGCGCCGTCACGCCCAGATAGGCCGCCATGTGTGCACCGCCGGAATTGTTGGCGACGCATAGCTGGTGGCCGGCGAGATGCCGCATCAGTTCGGGGATGCTGAGCCCCGCTTGAATCACCACTTTATCAATGCCGTCGAAGCTGAAACGCTGGGCTTCTTTTTCGCTGGCAAAGAAAACGCTGACGAGTTCGACCGCGGGATCCGCGGCCAGCCGGCGTGCCAATTCGTGGAATCGCGCGACAGGCCATTCCTTGGCATCGCCACCGGCGTAGGGAAACAGCGCAACCGCACGAGTATGCTGCTGCAACGGGGTGGCGATCGGCGGCAAAACCACATAGTCCGACGGATGCGCCGGCAGTGCGTCGACCAGAGCCAGCATCTGTTCGCTGATCGAAATGCGGTTCAGCGGCGTTTCCACGAACGGCAGGTCCTGATACGTGGGCAGTGCGATGTCGAGCTTGGCATCGATGGCCGGATCGAGGCTTCCATAGCCGACCTTGAGTCCCGCGTCGACTTGTGCCAGGACGAATCGCGTATCAGGCTGTCGCCTGAAATCGATAGCCAGGTCGTAGAAACCCAGTTGCTTCACGAACTCGATCAACGACCCGTCGGACAGCTCTGCCTGCAACGACGATTTGCGCTTGAAGTAGTCGAGCGTCAACACCCGGTCAAAGAATGGCAGCGTTTGAGCCAACGCCTGATTCCAGCTACCCACCACGATATCGATACTGGCCTTCGGGTATCGTGCGCGCAAACGGGAAATAGCCGGCACCGCCAGCAGCAGATCACCCATGTGATCCAGCTTGAGCAGCAGGATCCTGTTGATTTTCGGCTCGAACAGTGTGGTGCGCTCGAAGGTCACGGGTCGCGCCGCACGTGCCTCACGGGTTCGCTCGAAGGGCGCGATGGCCTGTAACACGAGCTTGGCGCTGCGATCCCACGAGAATGCCTGCGCCTGAATCCTGGCGTTCTCCAGCAACCGTGCACGCAGGCCATCGTCGGTCAGCGCCTGATGCATCTTGGCGCTGATGGCCGGCACCGACTGCGGATCAAACAGCGCCTCGGGGCTACCCATGACCTCCGGAAGACTGGCGGCGTCGGCGGCGATCACCACGGCGCCGCATGCCATCGCCTCAAGCGGCGGCAAGCCGAAACCTTCGTGCAGAGAAGGGAAGACAAACAGGTGGCACGTACTGAACAACGCCAGCAGCTCTTCATCAGAGATGTAATCGCTGAACAATAGCTCGTCGGCACGGAGGCCGACGCGTTGCGCATGTGCACGAAGCGCGCTCACTTCCGACTGCGGCATGCGACCGACAAACAGCAGCTGGTGGTGGTGGCGCGACGTATCAGGCAGTTGGGCGAACGCCTCGATCAGCCGCGGGAGATTCTTGCGAGCATCGGCCCCGCCCGTGTACATGATGAAAGGCCGCGTTACCCCCAGCCGCCGCTTCAGGGTCGCCAGCGAGTCTGCATCGGGCACGACGCGGGTAAACATTTGATCGCACGCGCCCGACACATTGGTCACCTTCTCGGGCGAAAATGGCAATGCACCCAATGCCTCCTGCCGGGCACTTTCCGAGATCGCAAGAAGATGGCGTGCCCGCTTCAGGTTCTCGATGCGGTCAGCATAATAGCCACGATAAACGGGGTTCGTCCGGTATTGCTCGTCCGGGTTGATCAGCGGAATCAGATCGTAAAGGATGACCGCGGTCGGCAGCGGCTCACCCAGTGCCCCAATGCTGATGACCGCGTCGTCCCCCAGCCCCTCGAACAGACTGGTGACCAGCACGATATCGGGATCGAGCGTTTCCAGAAACGCCTCTCGCACCCGTTCGGCAATGGCGCGACGCGACGCATTGCTTGCGTCGACCCAGCGCATCGGCCCCGGCGCCTGCCAGACCCGAATCCGCTCCTGCGGCACCAGCCCTCGAAATGCCTCACGGATCGGCCCGATGGTCTCAGGGAAAAGTCCGCTGAGCGCCAGGTAGACTTCATGGTCTCCCGCGTTGCGGGCAATGGCAAGCGCCAAGGAAAGGGAATAGCGCCCGATGCCCCGGAAGCGGCTCTCGGTTTGCGCTCCCTGCATGTCAATAACGATTCGCATGGTTGTCCTACTTTACTTGGCTACCGACGTCCACGAGGCCGTCTCGATCCCGGAACAATCCGGCGCTGCAGTGCATCGCGGTGCGCTGACGGAAAACGTCCGTCCAGCAGGCAGCCTCCAGTGGTAAACACGGCGCTGAACCTCGCTCCAGGTTCGTTCAATCAGAGAACTACCGTCAAACAAGCCTTCGAAACTCGTGCGGCTCACAACGTCGAGCCGGCGGCATTGCACCGTCAAGCGACGAAGCAGCGCGCTCCGCGGACGACCTGAAAAGCCGAGCCGCTCGCGAAACAGGCCCGAACCGGCGTCGTGACCCTGGACTGCCCATCGCGGCATGCCCGCTTCGCACGACCCGCGCGGGCTCAGCTTCCATTCGACAGCAAGCGAGATCATTGATCGCGCACCGTGCTGATCGTCCGAACGACACGCGTGGTCGGGTAGCCGTCGTGGAACGCGAGCGCGGCCACGCGGCCTCCGCGAGCGCTTACCGCGTCATGGCCAACGATGTCATTCACGTCGTAATCACCGCCCTTCACGAGCACGTCGGGGGCAAGCGACTCGATCAATTTCAACGGCGTCGGCGCATCGAACTCCACGACGTAATCCACTGCCGCCAGGCCGGCTAGCACTTCGGCGCGATCGGCCAGGGAATTGCCTGGGCGCCCGGCACCGTCGAGTTCGCGCAGCGAAGCATCGGAATTGAGCCCCACGACCAGAATGTCGCCCTGCGCACGCGCTTCATTGAGGAAGCGAATATGGGCAGGGTTCAGCGTGTCGAAACGGCCGTTGGTGAACACGATGACTTCCCCGCGCTGCCGATGCGTCAGCAGCAGCGTCCCGAGTGTTTCCTCATCCACCAGCTTCGGAGCACGCTGGCGTGACGGATTCAGTTGATCGCGAACCTCATCCGCCGTGACCACATAGGTGCCGGAATGCGAGACAGCGATGCCCGCCGCCACATTGGCGATATGCACCGCCTCGGATACCGGCGTACCGCGGGCCAGCGCCAGTGCGAGTGCCGAGAGCACGGTATCGCCGGCGCCCGAAACGTCGAAGACATCACGTGCGTGCGTGGGAATGCTGCCCTGATGTCCGTCCGTGCTCACATAGACCATGCCCTTCGCGCCACGGGTCACGACGAGATGCCGCAAGTTCAGCTCCGTCAACGCGTGACGTGCCCGCTCCAGCAGTTCCTCTTCGGAGGTGTAGTCGCCGAACAGCCCGATGAACTCGGAATTGTTCGGCTTGAGCAAGGTCGCGCCGCGATAGAACTCGGGGTCGGTCCGTTTCGGATCAACCAGCGTGGGAACATTCAAGGCCGCGGCTGCCGCCAGAAATTCCGGCAGGTGGTCCAGCGTACCCTTCGCATAATCGGAAAACACGATCAGGTCATGGTCGGGTGCGACCCGCGTGAATTCTTCGAGCAGCAGCGCCTGAGTACGTGCGGTCGGCCGCACATCGCGATCAACGCGGGCGATCTGTTGCGTACCCGCCATCAAGCGGGTCTTTTGCGTCGTGCCTCCCTCGGGGTCCGACACGAACCGTGTCTGTACGCCGTACTCTTGCAAGCACTTCTGAAGCTCGATTGACGCACTGTCGTGACCGACCACCGCCAGCAGTGTCGCGTCCCCGCCCATGGCACTGACGTTGGCGGCCACGTTCGCCGCACCGCCTGGCCGATTCTCGTCGCGACCGACCGCCAGAACGGGAACCGGTGCCTCAGGAGAAATGCGAGAGACGCCACCAATGACGTAGCGGTCAAGCATGATGTCGCCAACCACCAGGATTCGAGGTCTGATTGCGTTCGCGAGCTGGGGGTTATGCATGGGGGATGTTGTTTCCAAAGCAGCACTTACCATTGTTACCGTGCACACTGATCGCGTGCGCGGCAGTTCCATCTATTCGGTTACGCGCATCGTCACCGCGATTCGGACGCACGCGCGGCGGCCCGGAGCGCGTCGAGCACCTCACGGGCCGACTCGGGCAGCGCGCGTTGAGACGCGGGAGAACCGACTGCAGCGCTCGCCGACTGTGTCATGACGGCGCGCAGTCGACGGTCCAGCGCCGGACTCATCTGCACCAACCTGAGGGCCGCACGCTTCAATGCCGGCCGCTTCGCCAGTTCAGCCGCCCCGATTCTGAGTACGCCCTTGATTCGCGCCTTGATCCCGGGCAGCAACCTGCGTTCACGGATTGCAGAGGTCAATCTGCGCAGCGGAAAGCCGACCATGCGCACCGGCTTCGACACACGCCAGGACGTGCTGTGCAGCACGGCATGCAGCAGTTCATTCGCCTGCCGGGCCTGCGCTTCGGCGTGTTGCGCCCGCGCCTCCGCGGCGCCGAGCTGGTTCTCCGCATGCTGGCGCAACTCCTCCGCATGCCGACAGCGCTCCTCTGCAAGCTTGAGCCGGTCTTCGGTCACCTGCCTTTGCCCTGCATCCAGATCAGCTTCGACGGACTGAAGCCGCGCCTGGGCCAGTTGTAGCTGCCCGTCGAGCGCACGACATAGTTCGTCCAGCCGCTCGACGCCCGCTTCGGCTTTTTCCACCCGGAGCCGGACGGAGTCAGTGCGTGCTTCGTAACGGTCAGCCAGCCGCTCCAGCGACAGACCATACTCAGCCGCGAACACCTGAGCAAACTTCTCCTTGATTTCCGGAGCGGCAGCTTTCTGCGCGATGACCGCATAGTCGGGGCTTGCACCGCGTATCACGTCCAGCAGAGACACCGAGTGATCAGGATTACGCAGCGCCGGCGATTCCTGCAACCGGAGCGTCTTCACCGTCTCGAATCCACCGTGCTCGGCCACGAAAGACAACAGCAGCGACGGAATCGGCTTCTGATGCGTGGGATCCAGGTGAAAGTTGTTGGTCGCGACGGCGATATTTTCCGGATTCGGCGTTTCGAGGATCAGCAAACCGCCCGGCCGCAATACCCGCAACGCCTCGGAAACGACAGTCTGCAACTGCTCGAAGGTAATATGTTCGACGACATGGAAAGCCGACACGACGACCTGGCTCTCGGATTCCAGTGTCTTCAGATAGGCCACCGCATCGCCCTGCGTCGCGGGCAGGCCACGCTCCTCGCACGCTTGCAGCATGCCGGCGTCCAGGTCGACGCCGAAAGGCGTCAACCCTTGTTCGGCCATCAGCTCCAGCCACTCGCCACGACCACAGCCGAGGTCGAACGTGCCGCCCCCCGGATAGATCGATGCCAGCGGTTCGACGAACGGCAAATACTGCCTGCGGATGCGCTTGATGAGGTCCCGGGGCGCGTAATAGCGCTCTTCAAACGCCCGGTAGAAATTGTCGCTCACGACATCACCTTCGCCTGTGTCGGCATCCACGTCATCCCGACGAATTCGCTCTCGTTGCCGTTCACCATGCTGAATGTAAGGGCATGATCCCTCCACTCGAAATTGTTCTGCATGTGCGTGCTGCCCGTATGCAATGCCACGGCAACCGAATAGCTGCCCGGGCCGATGTTCGCCGGAAATTCGAAATCGACCGTCGCGTTCGCCCCGGCAGCCACGTCCCCGATGTCGGACTTGAGATTGTGCGTGTTCGTGCCAAAGACGGTTTGCCCCAATCTGTCCTTGATCATGAAGCCCATGACCAGATCCTGCACGGACTCACGACATTCGGCGGATATCCGCAGCGTCACCGGCTGCCCGACATGAGCGACTTCGATCGGTCTGCCATCTCGATTCAGCAACGTCACCTGATCGATCGTGACTTCGCCCGTCCCGGAAATGGTCTGGACCTTGCCGGTCTCGAGCACTTCCTGACGGACCTGCTGATCCTGGTGGTCCGCCAGCATCGCGTTGTAGTAGTCCATGACCGCCTCGGGCGTCCCTTCCATCTCCAGCCGCCCGGCATTCAACAGGATCGCGCGGTCGCAGATGGCCTGAATCGCAGCCTTGTCGTGCGCGACGATCAGCAACGTCGTGCCCTGCTTGCGAAACTCGCGGATGCGATCGAAACTCTTGTGCTGGAAATAGGCGTCACCGACCGAGAGCGCCTCGTCGACGATCAGGATGTCCGGACGACGAGCCGTCGCGACACTGAACGCGAGACGTACCTGCATCCCGCTCGAATAAACGCGCACCGGCTGGTCGATGTATTCGCCGATTTCGGCGAACGCCTCGATTTCCGGCATCAACGCGACGATCTCTTCGACGCTGTAACCGAGCAGCTGCCCTGCCATCATCACGTTCTGGCGCCCGGTGAAGTCCGCATGGAACCCCATTCCCAGCTCGAGCAATGCTGCGATCTGGCCAGTCCGCGTCACGCTGCCGACGGTCGGCTGCGTGGTGCCGACAATCATTTTCAACAGCGTGCTTTTGCCGGCGCCGTTAATGCCGACAATACCCAGCGCCTCGCCGGAGCGAACCGAGAAATTGACGTCACGCTGCACCCAGTGCAGCGTGTGATGAGGCTTGCGACGCGGATCCAGCCACTCGAGAAGTCGCGACCACCGCGTTGGATACTGCTTGTATGCCTTGCCAAGATTGGTAACGGTAATGGTGCCCATCAGAGTTCATCCACCATTTCACCCGCATGCTTGCGGAACAAACGGAAGCCGGCGAGACACAGCACGATGCTCAATACGAACGGATACAACAGCGTCGACCAGTCCGGCCAGACGTGTTGCACCATCGTGACCTGGAAGGCTTCGATCACGCGCGCCATCGGATTGAAGTGCAACGCCTCCTGTGCAGACTTCGACAAAATGTTGGCCGCATAGACGACCGGCGTCAGCCAGAACCAGAAATTCAGCACGATCCCGAAGAACTGCCCGACGTCGCGGAAAAACACGTTCAACACGCCGAGCGTGATACCCAGTCCGATCGCAAACAACGTCATCAGGGTCAACACGGGAATGATGGCGAAATAGGGCAAACCGGGGAAATTGCCCGTCATCACCAGGAACACCGTAAACAGCCCGAACACAATCGCGAAATTGACCATCGCGTTGATCACCACGATGATCGGCAGGCACAACCGCGGGAAGCTCAGCTTTTTGAGCAAGTTCGCGTTGTTGACGAATGTGTTCTGGCCGTTGCTGACGATTTCGACAAACATGCCCCACGGCAACACACCGGCGCACAGGTGAATGCTGTACGCGAACGTGCTGTCCACCCCGGGCAAGCGCGCATGCATGACGCGCGAGAAGATCACCGTGTACACGACGATCATCGCAAGCGGATTGAGCACGGTCCACGCCGCGCCAAGCAGCGAATTACGGTACTTGGACTGGAATTCCCGTTTGACGCTGCCCAGAATGAAACCGCGATAGGCCCAAAGGATTTTCAACATCCCTAGCATCACGCCCGCCCGTAAACGTCCTGGAAGCGAACGATGTCGTCTTCCCCGAGATACTCGCCGCTTTGCACCTCGATCATCACGAGATCCAGCACGCCCGGGTTCTCGAGTCGGTGCTTGTGACCGGCAGGAATGTAGGTGGACTCATTGGTGCGCACGAAGATTTCCTGATCTCCGTTCACGACCTTGGCCATGCCGGACACGACAATCCAGTGCTCGCTCCGGTGATGGTGCATTTGCAGACTCAGGCTGGCGCCCGGCTTGACCTCGATGCGCTTGATCTTGAAGCGGGGCCCCTCTTCCAGCACGGTGTAGGTCCCCCAGGGACGACTCACGGTGCGATGCAGCTTGTACGCTTCGTGATTCTGCTTCTTGAGGCGAGCCACGACCCGCTTCACGTCCTGTGCGCAATCGGGATGGGCAACCAGGAGCGCATCCGGCGTATCGATAATCATCAGATCAGCCACGCCCACGGCCGCCACCACGCGGTCCTGGCTCTGCACATAGGTATTCCGGCTGTCGATGAAGATTGCTTCGCCGATAGCGCGGTTACTGTCCGCGTCCGGCGAAACCAGATCACGAACCGCTCCCCACGAACCGATATCGCTCCACCCGAAACTGGACGGCACGACCGCCACGTTCGTCGAGCGCTCCATCACTGCGTAGTCGATCGAGATATCGGGCATCTTTGCGAAAGACTCCGCGGGAATCTCGAGCATCTGCTCCGACGTGTTGTTCGCCTTCAGCGCCGACCAGCACGCCTCGGCCGCTGTCGCGACGTCCGGCGCATAGCGTGCCATTTCGTCCAGAATGACCCCTGCCTTGAAGCAGAACATCCCGGAATTCCACAGATAGTTGCCAGCGGCAAGATATTCGGCCGCCTTGTCGGCATCCGGCTTTTCGACGAAACGCAGCGCGGCCCGACCTGCGCCGATCGTCTGCCCGGCCTCGATGTAACCGAAGCCTGTATCCGCGCGGGTCGGCACGATGCCGAACGTCACCAGCTTGTCCTGATTCGCCAGTTCGACGGCACTCGCGACCGCGGCGGAAAATCCTTGTTGATCCTGAACCAGATGATCGGCCGCGAGAATCAGCATCAGCGCATCGCGCCCGTACTTTTCCGCGACGTGATGGGCCGCCATTGCGACTGCGGGTGCGGTGTTGCGACCGGCAGGTTCGAGCATGAATGCGCCGGACAGAGATTCACCAAGCTTCACGCCTGCGAACTCGTCCTTGCTCATGAAGTAGTAGTCGCGATTGGTGACCGTGAGAATCTCCCGATGCTGCGACCCCGTACCACCGCCGACCACGGCAGCCGCGCGGCGATAGGTTTTCAGGAGCAGGCTCTCGCCGTCCGCAAGCTTCATGAATGGTTTCGGGTGCCCTTCACGAGAGACCGGCCAAAGTCGTGTGCCTGCGCCACCAGACAGGATGACGGGGATCAATATCACTTTCACTCCAGATTTGGTTTTCCAACCGCGAAAGGAAGGCTTTCACCGCCTTTCGCCTTTGATTCAACAGTCCGTCAGCAAAAAATATCGGCCACTTAGGCCAACTTAGTTGGGACAGAATTATAGCCGACGCACCCTACTCGCCCAGACAGAGCCTCAGTGCATCGTCCCATGCCGGCATCGTCACGCCGAACGTCCGCGCCAGCTTTTCCAGCGCCATCCGCGAATTCGCCGGGCGCTTCGCCGGAACCGGATACTCGCTCGCCGGAATCGGCAATACCTTCGGCGCAAGCTCGCCCATCGCGTGATCAAGAATCGCCTGCGCGAAGCCGCACCACGACGTCGCGCCGGACGACGTGAAGTGATAGACGCCGGAACGCTTCGCCCACCAATCGGCGACATCATCCGCGGCGGCTTGCTGCGCGATGATGTGCGAGGTGACGACGGCGATCGTCCGGGCCCAGGTCGGCGCACCGACCTGATCCGCCACGACACGCAACTCCGGCCGCTCCTTGCCGAGCTTCAGCATGGTCAGCAGGAAGTTCTTTCCGCGCCGCCCGTACACCCAGCTCGTCCGGAGAATCAAATGCGCACACCCCGTCGCCGCGATCGCCTGCTCGCCTTCAAGCTTGGTCGCGCCGTAAGCATTCACGGGATTCGTCGCATCGGTTTCCGTATAGGCGCCGGCCTTCGTGCCATCAAACACGTAATCGGTCGAATAATGAATCAGCGCGCCGCCGGTGCGCGCCATCTCCTCGGCGAAGATGCGCGGCACGTCTGCATTCAGGCGGCGCGCAGCGTCGACTTCGGTCTCGGCCTTGTCCACCGCCGTATAGGCCGCCGGATTCACGATGAGGGATGGCTTCAGGTCCCGTACGAACGCGCGCACTCGATCGAGATCCGAAAGATCCAGCGTCGACCGATCGCACGGCACCACACGTCCGAGCCCTTGGAGCGACCGCAGCAATTCGAACCCGACCTGGCCGTTCACGCCAGTCACGAGGATCGTCGGTTCAGGATGCACGCCACCCTCACGCATACACTTCCGCCTCGCTCAAACGCTTGCCCGCCGCGTCCTTCGGAGCCAATACCGGGGCCGCATCGATCGGCCACTCGATCCCGATTTCGGGATCGTCCCACACGATGCAGCGCTCGTGTTCCGGATACCAGTAGTCGGTCGTCTTGTACAGGAACTGCGCCGCCTCCGACAACACGACGAAGCCGTGCGCGAAGCCGGGCGGCACCCAGAGCTGGCGATGATTGTCCGCCGACAGTATCACGCCGACCCACTTGCCGAAGGTCGGCGAACTGCGCCGGATGTCGACGGCGACGTCAAATACCTCGCCTTCCACCACGCGCACGAGCTTCCCCTGCGCATGCTGAACCTGATAGTGCAACCCGCGCAGCACGCCCTTCGCCGAACGCGAATGGTTGTCCTGGACGAACTCGATGCCAGGCCCGATATGCTCGGCGAATTCCCGCCCGTTGAAGCTTTCGTAGAAATACCCGCGCGCGTCGCCGAACACCTTCGGCTCGATGAGCTTGACGTCGGGCAGCGCCGTTGCCGTTACTTGGATTGCCATGCGACCTGACTCGTGAGAAGACTCGTGAGGTATTGACCGTAGGCGTTCTTCGACAATGGCTCGGCCAGTTTCTGTACCTGTTCCGCATCGATCCAGTTGCGGCGGTACGCGATCTCCTCGGGGCAGGCGACCATGAGACCCTGACGCTTCTGCAGCGTCGCGATGAATGTCGCGGCCTCGATCAGCGAATCATGGGTGCCGGTGTCGAGCCATGCATAGCCGCGCCCCATGATCTCGACATTCAGCGCGCCCGCAGCGAGATAGCGCGAATTGACGTCGGTGATTTCCAGCTCACCCCGCGGCGACGGCTTGATGTCCGCCGCGATATCGCACACGTGATTGTCGTAGAAGTACAGACCGGTGACGGCATAGTGCGAGCGCGGTTTGGCCGGCTTTTCCTCGATCGACACGGCACGGAAGTCCTGGTCGAATTCGACGACGCCGTAACGCTCCGGATCGTGCACGTGATAGGCGAACACCGTCGCGCCCGCATCCTGCGCGTCCGCGCGCTCGAGCTGCTTCGCCAGGTCGTGACCATAGAAGATGTTGTCGCCAAGGATCAGCGCCGACGGATCCCGGCCAACAAATTCCCTGCCGATGATGAATGCCTGCGCAAGGCCGTCCGGCGACGGTTGCACGGCGTACTGGATATTCATTCCCCACTGACTGCCGTCGCCGAGCATGGCTTCGAAGCGCGGGGTGTCCTGCGGCGTCGAGATGATCAGGACGTCGCGAATGCCCGCGACCATCAGCGTCGAGAGCGGGTAATAGATCATCGGCTTGTCGTAGACCGGCAGCAGCTGCTTCGAGACCGCATGCGTGATCGGATACAGACGCGTGCCGGAACCGCCGGCGAGAATGATGCCCTTACGTGCCATCGATGAACTCCTCAAGCGCGTGCTGCGTAGTTGGTTTCAACCCACTTGCGGTATTCACCCGAGGCCACCTCGTCCACCCACACCTGGTTGTCGAGATACCACGCGACCGTCTTCGCCATACCGGTCTCGAACGTCTCCGCGGGCTTCCAGCCGAGCTCGCGCTCGAGCTTGCGCGCATCGATCGCATAACGACGATCATGGCCGGGACGGTCCGTCACATAGGTGATCTGGTCGCGGTATGAACCCGCTGCCTTCGGGCGCGCCTGGTCCAGCAAATCGCACAGCGTATGCACGACGTCGAGGTTCTTCTTCTCGTTCCAGCCGCCGACGTTGTAAGTCTCGCCGGGCACGCCTCGCGCGAGCACTTCACGAATCGCGCTGCAGTGGTCGCCGACGTACAACCAGTCGCGCACGTTCTGCCCATCACCGTAGACGGGCAGCGGCTTGCCGGCGAGCGCATTGGCAATCATCAGCGGAATGAGTTTCTCCGGAAACTGGTACGGACCGTAGTTGTTCGAGCAGTTCGTGGTGAGCGTGGGCAGGCCGTACGTATGATGATAGGCGCGCACGAGATGATCGGAACCCGCCTTGGTCGCCGAATACGGGCTATTAGGCGCGTACGGCGTGGTTTCCGAGAACTGCGGATCGGTGGCCGACAGCGAGCCGAACACTTCGTCCGTCGATACGTGCAGAAAACGAAAGGCCGAC
Organism: Burkholderia sp. Tr-862; assembly: GCF_011753085.1. Classification (NCBI taxonomy): domain Bacteria; kingdom Pseudomonadati; phylum Pseudomonadota; class Betaproteobacteria; order Burkholderiales; family Burkholderiaceae; genus Burkholderia; species Burkholderia sp. Tr-862. The sequence goes on along the minus strand of NZ_VWWG01000058.1, from coordinate 6,707 downwards.
CGGTCTGCTTCGTTCAGGCCGTTCCAGTATGTCCGTGCGGCTTCGAGCAGCGTGAACGTGCCCACCACATTGGTCTGAACAAAATCCGCCGGGCCGTGAATCGAGCGATCGACATGGCTTTCAGCGGCGAAATGCAGGACAGCGCGGGGCTGGTATTCGGCGAACAGCGCGTCGAGCGCGGCGCGATCACAGATGTCGGCGCGTACGAACACGTGTTGCGGGCTCCCGTCCAGCGACTGCAGCGTGCGACGATTGCCAGCGTAGGTCAGCTTATCGACATTGAGCACGGCCTCGTCGGAATGACGCAGCCAGTCGAGTACAAAATTTGCGCCGATAAAACCCGCGCCACCCGTCACCAGGATCATGAGGCTCCCTTTAGTCGTCCGCGGCAGACCTCGAGCACGAGCCGCCCTCATTTCGAACAGCGACAACGCCAAGGTGCGCGTCGCTCAAGGCGGGCATTCTAACTTCTCACCGTGACCGTCAAAGTCATGAAATGCTAATTTTGTCGAGGAAGCGGCAATTATAGGAAGCAAGCCGCTCTAAAAGCCATGGTGCTAACAACTTGAAACAGTGGTCCACGCGCGCCGACACGAATGAAATTATGTTTTAAATCAACCTGTTAAGATGGAACAAAGTTGTGCACGGGCGTATTGTGGCGCCCGCGCCATTTTCCAATCAGCGTCAAAATTTGCAACATCCACTCCTCATGCCGCCCACTCCCATCGCCATCGGCGACATCCAAGGCTGTCATTCCGCTTTCCACCTGCTGCTGGAAAAGCTTTCAGCCCCCGCCGACACCCCGCTATGGATCGCCGGTGACGTCGTCAACCGCGGCCCCGATTCCCTCGCCGCGCTGCGTGCGCTCGTCGAACTCGGCCCACGCGCGACCGTCGTGCTCGGCAATCACGATCTCCACCTGCTCGCGGTTGCAGCGGGCATCCGCACCGAACGCCCGGGCGACACGATCGGCGAAATCCTCGACGCGCCCGACGCCGACGCCCTGCTCGAATGGGTCCGTCACCGCCCGTTCGCGCATTTCGAACACGGGATGCTGCTCGTGCACGCGGGCGTACTGCCGCAATGGGACACGGCGCTCGCGCTCGAACTCGCTGACGAATTGCAGCACGCACTGCGCGCGCCGGATTGGCGCGAAACGCTACAAAACCTGTACGGCAACGAGCCGAATCGATGGAGTCCGACCCTGAAGAAACGCGACCGGATGCGCGTCGCGTTCAACGCGTTCACGCGCCTGCGCTTCTGCACGCCCGAGGGCGCGATGGAGTTCAAGGCCAACGGCGGCCCCGACAGTGCGCCGCCCGGCTACCTGCCGTGGTTCGACGTGCCGGGCCGCCGCACCGAAGACGTGACGCTCGTGTTCGGCCATTGGGCCGCGCTCGGCCTGATGCTGCGCGACAACGTCGTCGGGCTCGACTCGGGATGCGTGTGGGGAAACCAGCTGTCGGCCGTGCGACTGACGGCCGACCCCGCACAGCGTACGGTCACGCAGGTGCAATGCGAAGCGTGCCGCACGCAGGGCGGCGAATAGCCCGCACGCGACACGCGCGGGCGAAAGAACATCACCCCTCGCGCCCCGGCACCGCCTCCTCGGCCGCGGCTCCGTCCGTCGCCCCCGCGCCGACTTCGGTTGCCGGATACGCATGCCTCTCGAGCTCCGCCAGCGACTCGGGCGACGGCTTGCCGACCTTCGCCTGCAGCGTCTCGAGGGCGGCCGCGATCGCGTCGCGCGCCGCCGCGGAGGTCGCCCGGCGGTCGCCGCCCGGCGCGATCGGCTCGCACACGTACAGGTGCGCGACGAGCGGGCCGCCGCGCAACACCATGTCGAGCGACTTCCCGAGCGACAGCTCGCCCGTGTAGGCCGGCGCGACCGACTGCCGCCGCTGCGCGTCCTCGTACATCAGGCAGACCGGCTGCACCGCGCAGCCGGCCGACACCGCGGCCTGGAACAGGTTCGCATGGAACGGCAGCAGCGCCTGCCCGTCCGACGTGGTGCCTTCCGGAAACACGCACATCAGCCCGCCGTTGCGCAGGCGCTCGGCCATCTCGTGCATGATCCGCATTGCCTCGGTACGCTTCTCGCGCTGCAGGAACACGGTATCGAGCTTCTCCGCGAGCCATCCGACGACCGGCCACTGCCGCACCTCGGCCTTCGACACGAACGGCGTCGGCCGCCACGCGTTGAGCGCATAGATGTCGAGCCACGACACGTGATTGCCGACCACGAGCGCGCTCGCGTCGAGCCGCGCGCCGTCGTTGTGGACGACGAGACGCATCCCGCAGATGCGCAGCATCTTGATGGACCAGCGGCGCGTCATCTCGGCGCGGCGCGCGGGCGTGACATGCGAAAAGCGCAGCGCGACGATCGCCATGCCGCGCAGCAGGTGAAAGACGAGACGCAGCTTGCGAAGAGCGGTCATGGCGAGGATCCGGCGTGGTTCAGTGGCGCTCGAACGCGACCTGCCCTGCCACGAGCGTCGCGCGCACGCAGGCCGGCAGTTCGTAGCCGAGGAACGGCGAGTTGTGCCCCTGGCTCTTCAGCGCACGCGGCTCGACGCGCCAGTGCGCGCGCGGGTCGAATACGCACAGGTCGGCCGCGGCGCCTTCGGCCACGCGGCCGGCCGGCAGCTGCAACACATTGGCCGGCGCGGCCGTGATGCGGCGCAGCGCCTGCGCAAGCGGCGTGTTCGTTTCATCGGCCCACTTCACCGTGAGCGACAGCAGCAGTTCGAGCCCCGTCGCACCGGGCGTCGCTTCGCCGAACGGCAGCAGCTTCTCGTCGTCGTCGACCGGCGTGTGATCGGAGCAGATCGCGTCGATCGTGCCGTCGGCGAGGGCTGCGCGGATCGCTTCGCGGTCGCGCTCGCCGCGCAGCGGCGGGTCGAGCCGGAACTGCGAATCGAAGTAGCCGATGTCGATGTCGATCAGATGCAGGTGATTCACGCCGACGTCGCACGTCACGGGCAGCCCCTCGGCCTTCGCCTCGCGCACGAGCGCGAGGCCGGCCGCCGACGACAGGCGGGCGAGGTGCACGCGCGCGCCCGTCACGCGCATCAGTTCGAAGATCGTGTGCAGCGCGATCGTCTCGGCCGCGACCGGCACGCCGGACAGCCCGAGCCGCGACGCGAGCGCACCGCTCGCGGCGACGCCGCCACGCCCGATGAACGCGTCGAGCGGACGCAGCCACGTCGTGTAGCCGTAGGTGCTCGCGTACTGCAGTGCGCGCAGCAGCACCTGGGTGTCGCGCACCGGCACGTTCGCGTGCGTGAAGCCGACGCAGCCCGATTCGGTCAGCGCGACCATCTCGGTGATCACCTCGCCCTTCAGGCCGACGGTAAGCGCGCCGAGCGGATGGACGTTCGCCTGGTGCAGGTTGCGCGCGCGGAACTTGAGCATCTCGACGAGGCCCGGCTCGTCGAGCACGGGGTCGGTGTCCGGCGGGCACACGAGGGTCGTGACGCCGCCGGCGACGGCCGCGGCCATCTCGGACGCGAGCGTGGCCTTGTGCTCGTAGCCGGGTTCGCGCAACCGCGCGCACAGGTCGACGAGGCCGGGGGCGACGATCAGTCCCGACGCGTCGATCGTCTTCTCCGCGTTGAAACCGGCCGGCGCTGTACCGGCCTCGGCGAGCGCGGCGATCTTGCCGTCCGCGACGAATACGTCGGCCTGCCGCTCGGTGCCGGCGACCGGATCGATCAGCGTGCCGCCTTGGATATGAATCTTCATGCGCTGTCTGTGAATGCGTTGATTGCGTTGAATGCCTGGATCAGGATGCGCGAAAGCGGGCTCAGTCGCTGTTGCCGGCGACGATGCCCATCACCGCCATCCGCACGGCGATGCCGAACGTGACCTGGTTGAGGATCACCGACTGCGGACCGTCGGCGACCTGCGAGTCGATCTCGACGCCGCGGTTCATCGGGCCCGGATGCATCACGATCGCGTCGGGCGCGGCGAGCGCGAGGCGCTCGGGCGTCAGGCCCCAGGTCTTGAAGTACTCCTGCGCAGACGGCAGCAGCGCGCCGCTCATCCGCTCGTTCTGCAGGCGCAGCATGATGATCACGTCGACGCCCTTCAGCCCTTCGTCGAGGTTGTTGAACACCTTCACGCCCATCTGCTCGAGACCGCCCGGCAGCAGCGTGCGCGGGCCGATCGCGCGCACTTCCGGCACGCCGAGCGTGGTGAGCGCGTGGATGTCCGAGCGCGCGACGCGCGAATGCAGGATGTCGCCGACGATCGCCACGCGCAGCTTCGTGAAGTCGCGCTTGTAGTGGCGGATCGTGTACATGTCGAGCAGGCCCTGCGTCGGGTGCGCATGGCGGCCGTCGCCGGCGTTGATCACGTGCACGTGCGGCGCGCAGTGCTCGGCGATCAGGTACGGCGCGCCGCTCGATGCGTGACGCACGACGAACAGGTCGGCATGCATCGCCGACAGGTTGTTGATCGTGTCGAGCAGCGACTCGCCCTTGCTCGTCGACGACGCGTTGATGTTCAGGTTCAGCACATCGGCCGACAGGCGCGTCGCGGCGATCTCGAAGGTCGTGCGCGTGCGCGTCGAATTCTCGAAGAACAGGTTGAACACCGACTTGCCGCGCAGCAGCGGCACCTTCTTCACCTCGCGGTCCGTCACGCTGACGAACTGCTCGGCCGTGTCGAGAATGTGATTGACGATCGAGCGCGGCAGGCCCTCGATCGACAGCAGGTGTTTCAGCTCGCCGTTTTTCGTGAGCTGCGGGTTGCCCTTCAGGAAACCGTAGCGGAACCGCTCGGGGCTCGCGGCCGCAGCGGGATTGCCGGTGCGGCCAGTGGTGTCGGTGGTCATGGTGTGCGTGATTCCAACTATGCAAACGGGCCGCGGCGCGAACCGGCGGCCCGGGATACGGTTTCGCGGTTCGCTCAGGCGCCGTGCGCCTCGATGCGCAGCGTGAGCTGGGCGGCTTCGTCGCGCGCGAGCACGAGCGTCGCATCGGCCGGCACGTCGAGCGTGCCGCCCGCGAAGCGCGCGGCGACCGGCAGCTCACGGCCGCCGCGATCGGCGAGCACCGCGAGCTCGACCGCGGCCGGACGGCCGTAGTCGAACAGTTCGTTGAGCGCGGCGCGCACGGTGCGGCCGGTGTACAGCACGTCGTCGACGAGCACGATGCGCGCGCCGCCGACCTCGAACGGCAGCGACGTCGGGCTGGCCTGGCTGTGCAGCCCCTTCTTCGCGTAGTCGTCGCGATGCAGCGCGACGTTCACGACGCCGAAGTCCGGCGCGCCGAGATCGCGCGCGAGGCGCTCGGCGAGCCACGCGCCGCCGCTGTAAATGCCGGCGAGCCGCGGGCCGCCCGGCTCGGCGAAGGCTGTGCCGTATGCGTCGCGAATCTGGTCGAGCAGGACGCGGTAGAGCGCGTCGGCGTCAATGGTGCTCATGGTCGGACAATTGATCGAGATACTGTTGAAGGATCACGCGCGCGGCCTCGGCATCGAGCATCTCGGCGCGTGCGCGCCCGCGCACGTTGCGCTCGCGCAGACCGGCCTCGGCCTCGACCGACGAATAGCGTTCGTCGACCCACGTGACGGGCAGCCCGAAGCGACCGTTCAGCTGGTTGCCGAAGCGCTTCGCCTGCTGCGTCATCTCGTGCGGCGTGCCGTCCGGATGCATCGGCAGGCCGACGACGAGCGCGTCCGGCCGCCATTCGGCCAGCAGGTCGCCGACCGCCTTGAAGCGGTGTTCGCGGTTCAGGTTGGGAATCACGACGAGCGCGCGGGCCGAGCGCGTCAGCGCATTGCCGATTGCGACCCCGATCCGCTTCTCGCCGTAGTCGAACGCCAGGAGCGTCGCATCGCGCGCACTCGCGCCACTCATGCGTGCCCTGCTTCGCCGGACAGCATCGACGAGCTGACGCCAAGCAGGCCGAGCGCGGCTTCGAAACGCTCCTCGGCCGGCGTATCGAACACGATGCGCGGATCGGCGGCAACCGTCAGCCAGCCGTTGCGGGAAATTTCTTCCTCGAGCTGCCCTGCGCCCCAGCCTGCATGGCCGAGCGTCAGCAGGAAGCGCTTCGGGCCGGTGCCCGTCGCGACCGCCTCGAGCACGTCCTTCGACGTCGTCATCTCGAGCCCACCCTCGACCGACATGGACGAGTTGTAGTTCGCGCCCTCGACCGGCTCGTGCAGCACGAAGCCACGCTCGGTCTGCACCGGGCCGCCGAAGTACACGGGAATGTGCAGCAGCGGCTCGATGTCGAGCTTCAGGTCGATGCGGTTGAACAGCGATTCGAGGTCGATGTCGGTGGGACGATTGATGACGAGGCCGAGCGCTCCGCGCTCGCTGTGATCGCAAAGATAGACCACCGTTCCTGAAAACGTCGGATCGGCCATGTTGGGCATGGCAATCAGGAACTGGTTGGTGAGATTGATGCGATCGGAAGGCTTTGACATGGTTTGAATTTTAGCAAAGACGCCGCGACCTGACCGGGCCGCGATCAACAAGCAACGCCGCGCGACGCTGGCAACGACGCACGCGGATCACACGGCACTCTAACACGCGCGCGGGCGCTGTCGGCAGCGTGTTGCCGGCCCGCGCGACAAGGGCTGCCGACGTGTACGCGCCCCGTTGCGCGTCAGGTCCGGCCGAGCGCCTCGCCGAGCGCCCCGGACGCCGCGGTCAGGTCCGGCGGCGCCACCCCCGCGGCGATCTTCAGCAGCGC